>JAFYEQ010000358.1 GCA_017544185.1 Oscillospiraceae bacterium | reverse complement strand
TTCCCGCTCTGGATCACACCCGACCTGATCCACGAGAAATATGTCCCCATGGGCTTTGAGAACTATAAGATCGAGGGACGCAGCGCCAATATGGCACTGCTCAACGAGATGTTCACCCGCTATCTGGCCGCCGAGGGCCGCGAAGACGAGTTCCGCTACAAGGTGATGTATCACGCCCTCGACAATATCCACCTCAATATGCTGTGATCGACCGCTTATAAAAAGGAGCATACACTATGGTAAAAGCTATCGGTTCCGATATCGACCTCTCCGTCCCTTCAGACTGCGAATACTACGACTACGTCAAGGATCTGCTGGAGTCCGAAGTAGTCCAGTCCATGAAGCAGTACCACCACCACGGCCATACCTCTCTCTTCCAGCACAGCGTGAACGTGTCCTATTATAACTTCCTGCTCTGCAAGAAGTGGGGCCTCAACGCCAGAGCAGGTGCCAGAGGCGCCCTGCTCCACGATCTGTTCCTCTATGACTGGCACGAGCATGTTCGCAAGCCCGGTCAGCAGCACCACGGCTGGACCCATCCCCACACCGCGCTGGAGAACGCAAGAAAGTACTTCTCTCCCACTCCGCTGGAGGAGGATATCATAGTAAAGCATATGTTTCCTCTCACTCCCATACCTCCCAAGTATAAGGAGGCTTTCTGCGTCACCCTCACCGATAAGTTCTGCGGCGCCTGGGAGGTCCTTGACCACTGGGTATACACAGCCGGCAGACCTGTCCGCTTCATAAAGAGAGTATTCGCACAGTAACAGCTGCGGAGCGTCTTAGATCCGCCTCTGTTATGACGACCGATAAGGCGGTGATGATATGCCCGATATAGTATCCATAGGCGAGATGCTCGTCGATATGACCTACTTCCGCTCTGAGAGCGGCGAGGCGTTCATGCCCGCCGCAGGCGGAGCCCCCGCCAATGTGGTCTCCATGGCTGCCAAGCTTGGCGCCAGCACCGGATTCATAGGCAAGATGGGCCGGGATATGTTCGGCTTCATGCTCCGCGAACAGCTGAACAAGCTGGGCATAGATACAGGCGGAGTGATACTGGACCCGAATTATATGACCACTCTGGCATTCGTCAAGAATATGCCCGACGGTGACCGTGACTTCGTGTTCTACCGTGCCCCCGAGGTCAGTGCGGATATAAATATACGCTACGGCGAGGTAAACAGGAGCATGATCGACGAATGCAAGGTGCTCTACTACGGCTCTCTGTGTCTTACCAACGAGCCGTCAAAGACCGCCGTGCTCAGCGCCGTGGAATATGCCAAGCACAAGGGCCGCCTCACCGCCTACGATCCCAACTGGAGGCCCATGCTCTGGGAGGACAAGGACGCAGCCATACTCACGATCCGCCAGGCTGCAAAGCTGGCTGATATCGTAAAGGTATGCGAGGATGAGCTGCAGCTGCTCACCGACTCCGCTACCCTTGTCATGTCCATAGCCAAGCTCCTGTCCCAGGGCGTAAAGATAGTCATCGTCACCCAGGGCGCTAAAGGCTGCATAGTGGCCACACAGAAGGGGATAGAGACCTATCCATCGTATAATGTGGATATAGTCGATACCCTCGGAGCAGGCGACAGCTTCTTCGGCGCCTTCCTGTATAAGCTGTGCGCCATAGGAAAGGATATAGACGAGCTGGAGCCCGAGGAGATCGGACAGATGGCCATGCTTGGCAACGCCTGCGGAGCCCTGACCTCCTCACGTCGAGGCGCCATCCCCGCCATGCCCTCTCCCGACGAGGTCCGCGCACTGATACGAGCATAACACGATCCCCCATGCGTGATGCATGGGGGATATCTTATCGTCTTCGTTTTAAGAGCCGTCCGACCGTTTTCACCACGTTCCCGAAATTGATAGAGGCTATGATAACGAACAGTACCGACAGCCATACGTACTTCAGCGGCGGCTCCTTTGCCGCGATGAAGGACATGATCATGACTATTATGGAGTTGAGCCCGAAGCGGGCCAGGTTCACCTTGAACCAGATATATCTCCTCACGTCCCACAGACGTACAAGGAAGCACGCCACATAGGAGAAGGCCGTAGCTATCGCCGCGCCCCATAAGCCGAACTTGCGTATCAGCAGGAGATTGAGGACTATGTTGGTCAGCGCCGCCACGAGAGCTGTGGTCAGAGAGTTCACCGACCTCTTCGTAGTGGTGTATACCGATGACAGGAACTGGCAAAAGCACTGGAACACCATAGATATGACCAGTATGGGCGTAAAGGCAAAGGCTTCATAGAAGCGCTTGCCATCGCTGCCGTCTCCTGTGAGTATGAATGTCAGCGGCTTGACAAAGAGTATGATCCCCGCTGCCGCAATGAACAGCAGTGACGAATAGGAGCCGAACACGGTCTGGTAGAACTTGCCCAGTCCCTTGTTGTCACGCTCCTCAATGGATGACATCTGCCATGCCTGATAGAACATGGTCGTCACGAACATCAGCAGCGTGGGCAGCTTGTAGGATATGCCGTAGATACCGTTCTCCACGTCGCCCACCATATGCACGATGAACCACTGATCCGAAGATGATGTCACCCACCAGAGTATGTACGTAGGTATCAGCCATACGCTGAAGGACAGCATCTTCCGCATGACCTTCGCGTCTAAGTATCTGGTATCAGCGAACCTCGCCGTCCCGCCCATCAAGAACAGGAACACTATCGAGCACAGATCGCTTATTATGAAGGACAGGATATACCCATTCACGGACAGCTTCAGTCCAATGATGAAGATCACATTGCACAGTACCTGCACTATAGTAGTAAGCACCCCGTCCACCATGAACAGCTTTACCATGCCGCGAGATCTTGTGAACGTGGACGTGATGTCCCTGAAGCACGAGAAGTAGCAGTAGATATACAGCAGCAATGTGAACTGCCCTATCTTGTCATTCAGCTTTATGAGCGGTGACGCCACCGCCAGCACCGCCATACCTAAAAACAGCGCGGCGCAGGCATTGGTATACACCTTTTTATTGTCAAAGCCCTTGTCCATGCCGAAGCGTATCACCGCATCCCTCATGGAGAACGTGACCAGCGGCACCAGCAGGTTCACTGTCTGATATACCAGCTGGCTCGTGGAGAGCTCCTTCTCCGACATAAAATGGGTGTATATTATCACCAGGAGGAACCCGATGATCTTCGTAAGGAACTGACCTACTCCGAATATCATCGTATTCCCCAGAAGCTTTTTGTATTTACCGTTCCGATCGGTCATAAACACCTCTGTATATTGAGCACTAATGTATGATACTATGTCTTCTATGTATAGAGACCAGTATAAATAGATCCAAATCTTTGCTTTCAAGAGATCAGCGGCAAGCGTGAGCTTGCCGTCATTCAGTGGGGGATACGATCCCCCACTGAATGACAAGATGGCACCCGCCTAAGAGGCGGGGGACATCGCTGTATTGATTATACCATATTCTCCCCTATTTGTCATCTGCTTTTTTATATAATATATATAGAAAAACATTCGTAATGCTCTAATATTTTTAGTAATATTCCCGACCCGGTGACTAAGAATCACATAAAGAAAACTTTTGAAAGCCGAACAAATATTATTTTAAACATCAAAGGCATATGCTCCTATACACGAGCATATGCCTTTTATCATCATGATAATACCAAAAAATGGCTCCTACTTGCGTAGGAGCCACTTCGTTAGTCTGAGAATAAGGTGCTTAAGACCTATTAGCCTCTCTTCTTAGCTACTACAGCTGCTGCAGCGAGTGCTACAGGGATAACTGCGAGAGCTATGGGAGCATTACCGGTCTTGGGAGAAGGAGCGGGCTCAACAGGAGCGGGAGCTTCTGTCTCTTCAACTACCTCTTCCTCGAACTCGGGCTCTTCGATCTCAACTTCCTCAACGGGCTCTTCCTCTTCCTCAACGAGCTCTTCGCCTTCGCCCTCGAGGCCTGCTGCGTTGTCAACGTCCTCAGCTGCGCCAGCCTCAACGTTTACAGTGAGCTGATCCCAGAACCACTCTGTGGGAGTGTAGAGGAGCATGGAAGTAAGGAGCTGCTTAGCGTTGGTGATCTTACCATCGTCGATGATATCCTGCCATACGAAGCTCAGAGTGTTAGCGCCCCACTGGAACTTATCGGTGTCGTTGAGCTGCATTGTGACCTCAGAGTTAACAACGATAGCGCCGGTGAAGAGGTTAACTGCCCAAGCCTGGCTGTAAGAACCGTACTGGTCATAAGTGCTGGGGTTAGCAGCCTGACCGGTGTACTTGCCGCTTACGTCAGTGGTGGTGTTGTAAGGAGTCTGGATGTTCACGCCGTTAGCATAGAGATGCTGACCGAATGTGGGAGACTTCCAGTCCTGAGAACCAGTCTGCCAGCCATAAGCTCTGAAGGGCTCTACCCACTGCTTCAGAACGTGAGAGTTAGCAGTTGTTACATATCCATCGTAACCGGTGAATGTGAAGGTCACCTTCTCGTTGTTAGCGATAGCATCGTTAAGAACAGAGAGAGGATAGGTGTAGAAGTTGCCGCCGGACTTTCTGGTCTTGAGAGCGTAGATAACATCGTCAGTTCTCAGAACAGTGCTGCCATCGGGAGAGTAGTCAGCGGGCTTGAGGTTAGTTCTGAAAGGATAGATCTTCTCAGTCTTATCCTGAGTGGTAAGACCGGTCCAGCCCTTCTGAGTAGGAGTAGCTGCGAGGGTGGATACATAGGAGTTTACAACAGCGTTGTAAGCCTTGAGCTCAGGTTTGCCATCAGCAGTGTAGTCGATGCCGAGAGCTGCCCAGAGATCTCTGGTGATCGTGTCGCTTCTCCAAACGCCGTTAGCGTCGGTGTAACCGGAGGGATTGGTCCAGCCCCAGTAGTTGGAAACGTCAGTCTTTACCTGGTTGGGGATCTTGTACCAGATACGAGCGGTGATGCCGGAGAAACCAGCAGCCTGCAGGTAGTCAGTTACATAACCAGCAGCGATAGCGTCAGCAGTGCTGATGGATGCGCCGAAGGTCGCATAGCCGAGGGTAGCGAGGTCGAAGTTAACGAGGTTAGCTACGCCATTCTGGGTGTTAGCAGGGTTGATGGTGATAGGAATATAAACATCCCACAGAACACCATTTACAGTCTTGTTGAATACGTCATCAGATACAACGTAGTCATAAGAGCCCTTGAAGGGATCAAAGAAATCGTTGCCGAAGTCATCGTTTCTGATGAACTTGATGGTGTTGGAAACGTTGGTAGAGTTAGCACCGGTCTCAGAGAAGGTACGAGCCTTGAAGAGGACCTCTACAGCGTATGCGCCGTAGTTGCCGTCCTTGGTGAGGCCGTCTACGCTACCGAGGTACTGGTAACCGTTAACGTCTACAGGTGTGTTGAGAATGTTGAAGCCGAGAGCAGCATCGCCGTTAGCATCCGTGGGGATGATGTAAGCGTTACCGTTCGTAGCGTCAGCATAGGTAGCTACGAAAGTGATCTTACCCTGACCGATATCCTCAATGTAGGTCTTGAGGTCATAGGTGAGGGAGATGGTCTCCTGACCATCAGCGGAAACAGTAGCAGCCATTGCAGATACGGCCATAGCACCAGCGAGCACGCCGGCAACTGTCTTCTTCATCTTCATGATGAATTCCTCCTTGTTTTGTTTCTCTTTATTTCTTCCCATACGAGATGGAAATCATAAGAATTTGTGATAAACTCTGCAAGCCTATCACGTTTTTCATTGTATCACCTTTACAGATCTGTGTCAATGCACACATGATACAAAATTTGCTTTCAGATCCTGTATTTATTGTACATTTACACCATGTCTCGGTGATGGCCTCCCGACGGATCTCCGCAGCCCGGATATACCGATACGGCCCATCCCTGTGAGGTTGCACTTATTGTACTACATTTCGGACCTTTTGTCAAGATGTTGATCTGCACAAATTATACAGCCAAAACATAGGCTTTGATACGATCTTTTTAGAAATTCCACAAAACTTTACAACTCGATGCAACAATTTGAATTATGCCTTTTTCGGGCGATGTCAAAAAACGTGCTCTGTTTTTATGCACTATGCATAAAACGCCCTCCATCTCCGCTTATATTGACATATTATATAAAGTATGGTATACTATATATGAGGTGATAGCTATGACGACACAAACTATACAGGTACCTATAGATAAAGATCTGTTTTCTCGCGCTGAACAAACTTTACACGGCACGGGGGTGACAGTAAAACAATTGATGGAATCTTTACTCGCAGATCATCTTGTTTCTTACAGGCCTTCAGATAACGCCGCCTCATCCATATCATCTGAAAACGACGTCTCAAGGCGCATAGGCATCGCTAAAGGAAAGTTCACCGTTTACGGAGATTTTGATGCCGACAACGACGAGATCGCTGCTATGCTCATGGATGGTGATATATGAACATCTTGATCGATACTCATATTGCCGTTTGGGCTCTTAACGACGAACCCATGCTTTCTCCCTCCGCAAGAGATATGATACTTGACGAGACTAACACTATATATTACAGCATCATATCTGTGTGGGAAATACTGCTCAAGCACCAAAAGAGGCCCGGGAGCTTCCCTTTTGATGAGACAGAATTTTCAGAGTTTTGCAAAAGATCTGGGTTCGTTCTCCTCTCGCTTACCGAAGATCACCTTTTTACTGTACGCTCTTTGAGCAGAGACCCAAATATCAGGCCGCACAACGACCCATTTGACAAGATCCTTCTTGCGCAAGCTAAGACCGAAGGGATGTTGTTTATGACACACGACTCTCTTATCAGTGGTTATGACGAAACATGTATAATATCCGTATGATACTGGTATGACTTGTAATGTGTCAGGGAAGCGCGGGATATGATCTTCCTTATTTTTATCCGCTCCGATATCAAAGGCAGATCACCCCCCTTTTCCTGTTATTTTGTACGATATATGTTATGCGGCAGGCCCGATCGGGCCTGCCGCATCTTGTCTGTATCAGCTCACATCTGCCAGCTCCAGATAGTCGCCGGCATTCTCTGCGATGTAGTCCTTGCGTCCCTGCAGATCGTCACCTAAGAGCAGGTCGAACATCTTCGACGTAGCCTCCGCATCGGAGGGCATCACCTTTATGAGACGGCGGGTAGCGGGATCCATAGTGGTCAGCGCCATCATCTCCGGGTCGTTCTCGCCCAGTCCCTTGGAGCGGTCGATCTTGTATCTCTCGTCGCCGATCTTCTCAAGTATCTCCGTCTTCTCGCGCTCGTTATACGCGAAGTAGGTCATCTTCGACGTGTTGATCTCGAACAGGGGAGACTCCGCGATGTATACATACCCCTGCTCTATCAGCGTAGGCGTCAGACGGTACAGCATGGTCAGCACCAGTGTGCGTATCTGGAAGCCGTCCACGTCCGCATCGGTGCATATGATCACCTTGTCCCAGCGGAAGCTGTCCAGCGAGAATGTGGCAAGATCCTTATTGGCTTTGCTCTTTACCTCCACGCCGCAGCCCAATACCTTTAAAAGATCCGTGATGATGTCGCTGCGGAATATCCTCTCATAATCGGCCTTCAGGCAGTTGAGTATCTTGCCGCGTATGGGCATCACCGCCTGGAACTCCGAGTCTCTGGCAGTCTTCACCGAGCCCAGTGCCGAGTCGCCCTCCACTATATACAGCTCTCTGCGGGACTTGTCGCGGGTACGGCAGTCAACGAACTTCTCCACCATGTTGGAAAGGTCTATCTGACGGGTGAGATTGGTCTTGGTGTTGGCGCGTATCCTCTCCGCCGACTCGCGGGAGCGCTTGTTTATCAGTATCTGATCCGCGATCTTGCTCGCATCGTCCGGGTTCTCTATGAAGTATACCTCCAGCTGATGCTTCAGGAAGTCGGTCATGTTCTCCTGGATCGACTTGTTGTTGATCGCCTTCTTGGTCTGGTTCTCGTAAGATGTCAGGGTAGAGAAGGTAGCGGATATCAGCACCAGACTGTCCAGCACATCCGCAGGGGATATGCTCTTCTCGTTGGCCTTGTACTTGCCGCTCTTCTTGCAGTACTGGTCGATGGCCGACTTGAACGCCGACTGCACTGCCTTCTGAGGGGAGCCGTCATGAGTGAGCTCCGAGGAATTATGATAGTATTCCTGGAAGGACTCGCCTGCCGTGAACGTGAACGCCACCGACAGCTTCATCTTGTACTCGGGGCGGTTGGCCGCATCCCTGCCCATGCGCTCCGCTGTGCAGTACTGTATCTTGGTCAGCGCCTTGTCCCCGATCTTCTCCGTCAGGTACCCGACGATGCCCTCCTCGTACAGGAAGGTCTGCTCGTCGAACTCACCGGGCGTCGTCTCACACCGCAGTACGAAGGATATACCGGGGTTCACCACCGCCTGCTTGCGTATGGTCTCCTCGAAATATTCGCGGGGTATGTCTATATCGGTGAACACGTCCGTATCGGGCTTCCAGCGCTGCACGGTGCCCGTGCGCTTCCCCTTGAACGGTGTCTTCTTCAGACCGCCTACGTTCTCGCCCTTCTCGAAATGCAGATCGTACTTGTACCCGTCGCGGTACACCGTCACATCCATATACTCCGAGGCGTACTGGGTAGCGCAGGCGCCCAGACCGTTGAGACCAAGAGAGTACTCATAGTCGCCGCTGCCGTACTTGCCGCCGGCATACAGCTCGCAGTACACCAGCTCCCAGTTATACCGCTGCTCACCCTCGTTGAAGTCCACAGGGCAGCCGCGCCCGAAGTCCTCCACCTCTACCGACATATCCAGAAAGCGGGTCACCACGATCTTGTCGCCGTGGCCCTCTCTCGCCTCGTCTATAGAGTTGGACACGATCTCGAACACGCTGTGCTTGCAGCCCTCCAGATCGTCCGACCCGAATATTACCGCAGGACGCTCGCGCACTCTCGCCGCGCCCTTAAGTAAGGTTATGCTCTCATTATCATAAGCCGCTGTCTTTTTCTTTGGCATAGCTATCTTCCTTTCCTGTATGGACAGATACTATCATATCACATCGCAGCGCGTTTGTCAATACGTAGAAGGGGCTGTTGCATTTGTGCAACAGCCCCGATATCATTACTGTTTGTTCTCGAAGAACTTCGCTGTCTGAGGGAGATTGAACATTACCGTCGCGGCGATGAAGGTGAGGATCATCTCCGGGAGCATATACGCGCCATTGTAGAGGAGGCTGTATACCACCGCATTATCGGTAGAGAAGCCGTTCCACAGCTCGCCCGCGCTCTGCCATATCACTATGCCCGATATTACATGCATCAGGAAACGCGACATCATGGCTATCAGCATCCCGGCGATCCAGCCGTACTGTCCCATCTTGCGGAACATGCCCGAAAAGCCGATGGCGAAGTAGGGGAGAAGATAATCGAGGAATATGCATCCAAGGAGCATCGCAGGAGTGAGCCCCCAGCCGAACAGACCGCCTATTATGCCCTGTCCCAGCTGCACGATGGCATTGAGCCCGGAGCAGTTGAGCCCCCATTTGAGCCCCCATCTGATGCTGAACATGATGACCGGCAACATGCTGAGCAGTGTGATCGAGCCGCCCCAGGGGAGACGGTAGATCTTGATGAAGCTGAGCACGGTGGACAATGCGACCATAACGGCGCATTCGGCGAGTATGCGGATCTTTGATGCAGGGCGCCCCGCGCTCTGTGTACCCGCTGCGTAAGTTGTGTCTGCCATAAAAAAACATCCTTTCCGTATTTTGGATAAGGACGCAGAAAGACGCCGCGATCAGCCGTGTCTGTCGGCCGCTCTGCAGCATATGCTCCCTACGCCGGCATTATCCGGATCAGGTCAAAGGGTCGGAGCTCTCTGCTCCCTCTCAGCCCGGCACACGGGCTCCCCAAATGTATTGTAGCATATACCGTATACTATTGTCAACGTCGATATGCACCAAAAAACGATCATGCATCCCCCTGCTTTTCGGCATATCGTATGTACCGCGGGGATGTGACCGGAACAAGTTCTTCCGGATATTCCCGATACCCTCTTGACAGACTCGTAAAAGTGTGCTATGATATCCTCGGAGTTAGCATATCATCCACCTATTACAGAGCTCCCGTGACGGAGCAGAAAGGATCTTTGTGTTCAATAACATGCCTATTGCAGGGTGACCGGGAGGTCACGACTGCAGACCTCCCGGAAAGTCGGTATCATACGTTCAACGTTTACGGCTTTTAGGAGGTATCCCGCAATGACAAGGGAAAACAAAAGGATAAGATACAGCAAACATCATTTCAAGGATCATCCCTGCACCGACACGTTCGTGTGCAAGGTGTGCGGCAGGACGGTAGTCCCCGAGGGCGCAGGCAGCGGTCACCGCGACCATTGCCCCTATTGTCTCCACAGCAAGCATGTGGACATAGCGCCCGGAGACAGGGAGTCCGACTGCGGAGGCGCTATGGAACCCATCGCGGTATGGGTGCGCAGGAACGGCGAGTGGGCAGTGATACACCGCTGCAGGATCTGCGGCGCTCTCAATTCCAACAGGATCGCCGCCGACGATGACCCTATGAAGCTGATGTCCATCGCGATGAGACCGCTGGCTCTCCCGCCGTTCCCGCTGGAGCGCATAGAGGAGATGACGGCCCTCATGGGCGGCGAAGGGCTCAAATGGTGCTGATGCTGCAGGGCTGCTGCGTGATGCGGCAGCCCTTTTTGTCTATCGAGATGGCAGCCCACGATCGGCCTGCGGATAGTCGGTCGGCCCAAATATTTTTCATTATGTGTTGACTTGAATGGCAAAATGTAGTATAATAATATAGTTAAGGGCATGACGCCCGTTATATTGATCATACGCGAGGTAGACCATGACAGGTATAGATATTCTTGCTACGGGCAGCTACACGCCCCCTCTCACTATCACCAATGACGACCTCACAAAATGCGTCGAGACCAACGACGAATGGATCCGCACCCGCACGGGCATATCCTGCCGCCGCATGACCAACGGCGAACCGACCTGGTACATCGGCACTATGGCAGCAAAGGCAGCCCTTGAGAAGTCGGGCACGTCCCCCGATGAGATAGATATGATCATCGGCACCACCGTCTCGGGCGACTATCATACGCCCTCCATGGCGGCCATCGTAGGCCGTGAGATCGGGGCCGTCGGATGTCCCGCGTTCGACATATCCGCCGCCTGCTCGGGCTTCGTATATGGCATGGATATGGCGCATAAGTACCTCTCATGCGGCATGAAGAAGATACTCATCGTCTCCGCCGAAAGGCTCTCCGCCATCACCAACTTCGAGGACCGCTCCTCCTGCATACTCTTTGCCGACGGCGCAGCTGCTGCAGTTGTAGCCCCCTCTGACAAGTTCTTCACGTCCTATCTGGGCTGTGACGGTATGGGCATGAGGTATCTCTACGCCAAGAAGACTATGCGCACCCATCCCTTCATGGACGATCCCGTCGCCATAGAAGACTATACCCTCCCCGACGACCCCTATGACGTGCTCATACAGGACGGCAAGGAGGTATACAAGTTCGCTACCAAGGCTCTCCCCAACACGGTGCTCGCTGCTCTCGAGGGGACGGGGCGCACGGTAGACGATATAGATCTGATCATACCCCATCAGGCTAATATACGCATAATAGAGACCGCCGCAAAGCATCTCGGCGTCGGTATGGACAAGTTCTTCACCAACATCGACCACTGCGGCAACACATCCAGCGCATCCATCCCCAACGCCCTCGACGAGGCTTGGTCCAAGGGCATAGTCCATCCGGGGATGACCATATGCTTCACAGGCTTCGGCGCGGGCCTCACCCAGGGCGCCATAGTGATGGACATATGAACAAAAAGTTAGGAGTTAGGAATGAGAAGTTAGGAGTTGATAGGAACGGTCTGTTTGTCAGGGAAGCGCTCGACCGGCCTGAGAACGATATCTCAACTCTTAACTCTCAACGCTCAACTCTCCCCAACTCTTGACTCTTCGCTCTCCTAACTCTATATAACTCTATATAATGGAGGATATGTATGACTACACGTTTGACAGAACTTCTTGGTATAAAGTACCCGCTGCTGCAGGGCGGCATGGCTTGGGTAGCTGAGAGCACCCTGGCCTCTGCAGTGTCCAACGCGGGAGGTGCAGGTATCATCGCAGGCGGCTCCGCTCCCATAGACTACCTGCGCGATCAGATACGCCGCTGCAAGGAGCTGACCGACAAGCCCTTCGGCGTGAACATCATGCTCATGTCGCCCAACGCGGAGGATCTGGCTCAGCTGGTGATAGACGAGGGCGTGGCCTTCGTCACCACAGGTGCGGGAAACCCCGGTACCTATGTCCCCGCCTGGAAGGAGGCGGGCATCAAGGTGATCCCCGTGGTGCCTACCGTAGCGCTGGCCCGCAGACTGGTGAAGGCAGGTGCTGATGCGGTGATCGCAGAGGGCACGGAGTCGGGCGGCCATATCGGTCAGAACACTACCATGTGTCTGGTGCCTCAGATCGTAGACGCAGTGGGCGCAGAGGTGCCCGTCATCGCCGCAGGCGGTATAGCCGACGGACGCGGCGTGGCTGCATCGTTCATGCTTGGCGCCGACGGCGTACAGATAGGTACCCGCTTCCTTGCTTCAGAGGAATGTCAGATACACCCCAACTATAAGAACGCCGTAGTCAAGGCAAAGGACACGGACAACGCCATAACGGGCTTCTACTCGGGCTCCCCCTGCCGCTGCATACGCTCTAAGTATACCAAGAAGCTGCAGGAGATGGAGAAGAACGCAGCTCCCCCCGAGGACTTCGAGGCTCTCACCGTAGGTTCCCTGCGCAAGGCAGTGGTAGACGGCAACGTGGAAGAGGGCTCTATGCTCTGCGGGCTCATCGCAGGCATGATAACAGATATCAAGCCCGTGAAGGATATAGTGGAAGAGATCATGAGCGGCGCAGAGAAGCTGCTCGGCAAATAAGGAGATACTATGACAGCACTTATCACAGGCTCCGCAAGGGGCATAGGCGCGGCTATCGCGCTCAGGCTCGCAAAGGACGGCTTCGACATCGCCTTCAACGATGTGAGCGAGAAGAGCTTCGAGGACAATGACATCGTTGACCGCGTGAGAGCTCTCGGAGTACAGGCCGAGGTATTCATCGCGGACGTGTCCAAGTTCGAGCAGTGTGAGGATATGACCAAGGCAGTCAAGGAGCGCTTCGGCACCATAGACGTACTGGTCAACAACGCGGGCATCACTCGTGACACGCTCATGGTGAAGATGACGCCGGATATGTACGATCTGGTCATCGCAGTCAACCAGAAGAGCGTGTTCAATATGATGAAGCTGGTATGTGAGATCATGCGCAAGCAGAAGCACGGCCATATCATCAATCTCGCATCCGTTACAGGCCTCTACGGCAACCCCGGGCAGGTCAACTACGCTGCATCCAAGGCTGCCATAATCGGCATGACCAAGACCGTAGCCAAGGAGTACGGCTCCCGCGGCATCACCTGCAATGCGGTAGCACCGGGCTTCATACACACCCCCATGACCGACCAGCTCACCGAGGAGCAGAAGCAGCGCATGCTCTCCCAGATCGCCATGAAGCGTTACGGCGAGCCCGAGGAGATCGCATCCGTGGTATCCTTCCTCGCATCCGAGGACTCCTCCTACGTGACGGGACAGGTGATCGAGATAAGCGGCGGCCTCAGCATGTGACCGTCGGACGACATATGACAGATACCTACCAAGGATAAAGATGACGGGAAAAAGGGGATAACACATGAGAGTAGTAATTACCGGGATGGGCGTGGTATCGCCCATCGGCAATAGTATAGATGAGTTCGCAGCATCGCTTGCGGACGGGAAGCGCGGCTTCACGCTGCTGGGCGACCGCGTCAGCGACCGGCTGGAGGTGAAGATCGCCGCTACAGTGGAGGACTTCGATACCCAGAAGCTGGTAGACCAGTGCGGCGTGGAGAAGAAGGACGTGCGCAAGCTGTCCCGCTTCACCCAGTTCGCGGTAGCTGCCGCTCATGATGCCCTGGCTGATGCGGGCACGGGGTTTACGGACATAGATCCCTACCGTGCAGGCGTGATATGCGGCGTAGGCATCGGCGACCTGGGGCTCACCATATCCGAGGGCGCCAAGTTCGGAGAGAAGGGCCCCGGAAAGATATCGGTATTCTATATACCCATGACCATCGGCAATATGGCAGCCGGTACCGTGGCCATGAAGAACGGCGCGTTCAAGGGCGCCAACTTCTGCACCACCACCGCCTGCTGTTCCGGCACCCACGCCATAGGTGAGGCCTTCCGCAAGATCAAGGACGGCTATCTGGACGTGTGCCTCGCAGGAGGTGCAGAGTCCTGCATAAACGAGTTCGCTCTGGGTGCCTTCAATAATATGCACGCGCTCACCCGCTCCGAGGATCCCGAGCGCTGCTCCATCCCCTTCGACAAGGAACGTTCAGGCTTCGTCATGGGCGAGGGATGTGGTATGCTGGTACTTGAGAGCTTAGATCACGCCCTTGCAAGAGGAGCGCATATCTACGCAGAGGTGGCAGGTTACGGCGCTACCGGCGACGGATACCATATGACCAGCCCGTCTCCTACCGGCGAGGCTGCAGCTGCGGCTATGACTATGGCCATACGTGAGGCAGGGCTCTCACCCGAGGATATAGACTATATCAACGCTCACGGCACCTCCACGGGCCTCAACGACAAGTACGAGACCACCGCCATAAAGCTCGCTCTGGGCGACCATGCGTACAAGACGGCGGTGAACTCCACCAAGTCCATGATGGGACATCTGCTGGGCGCAGCAGGCGCAGTCGAGGCTATCGCTACCGCTGTCCAGATCGAACAGGGCTTCGTACACCGCACTCTGGGGTACGCCACACCCGATCCGGAATGCGATCTCGACTATGTGACAGATGCGAAGAGGGATATGCAGATCGACGCTGCCCTGTCCAACTCCCTGGGCTTCGGCGGGCACAACGCCTGCATACTCATAAAGCGTTACAAGTGATACGGAGAGAGAAACTCAAATGAAGATATTCGGTAAGATAGACATCGAGACCATAGAGAGGCTCGCAGACATCACGAGCTCACGTCACCTGTCCGAGATCACCGTCACCGACGGTACGGGCAGCATCACGGTGAAGGGCGCCATGCTCCCTCCTCCGCCTCCTCCCGCAGGACAGCCGCAGCCTGTGACACCTGCAGGGTTCGCCAACGATCCCTCATCCCCGTCGCCTGCTGCAGCCCGCAGCGAGGCCATCGCCAAGGGGAACGTGATCAAGTCCCCCATAGTGGGCACCTTCTACTCTTCGCCCGCCCCCGGCAAGCCTGCCTTCGTCAGCATCGGCGACAAGGTGAAGAAGGGCGACGTAGTGATGATCATAGAGTCCATGAAGCTGATGAACGAGGTAAAGAGCGAATACAGCGGCATCGTCCGCCAGATCCTCGTCCGCTCGGGCGACTCCGTGGAGTACGATCAGCCGATCATGGTCATAGAATGACGTAAACAGGGGCAGGGATGTTCGTATGAAAACGATGATGTGTATACCCGCGGCGATCATGGCCGCTGTGATGCTCTCCTCATGCGACGGCACCACCACGTCGGAGAACGCTCAGGCGAGAGTAGATGCCGCAAAGCAGATGACAGCCGATTCCAACGCAGAGCTGATGATGCAGAATGCACAGAACTACTGCGCCTCCTGCGCGTCATACGGCGTGAAGCTCCAGTCGGGACGGTATGCGGGCTCACCGGACAGAGCCTCCGATACCCCGGCCTTCGACGGCTCCCGCTCCGACTTCGACAAGGCCTTCGACACCTACACCAACGGCATGACATCTGGTTATTACGCCGTCATGATCGATAACGGCGCTCCCACCGCTGCCTACTGGTCGGAGAGCGACCTCTCCTCGGTAGACTTCAAGAACATACCCGAGGGCATGGTAGTCGGCGTGAAGATACAGTAAAGATGAGCGGACATACACGTAGGTGATCGCATGACCACACGGGAAAGAGCCATATCTCTGATAGAGCTCATGACAGAAAAAGAGCTAGAGGGTCTTATCGCCCTTTTTGAACGTTTCTGCACATTACCTGCACCGGAACATACATCCGATGATGAAGAATGCACATCCGAACGGAAAGAGAAAACATATGAAGATGCTCGACAGCAATAGTGATATTCTGTCGGTACTTACCGGATCGTGAGGATGCCGATCACTGATGAAGGAGAAGATCACGATATATGATAATGAAAAAGGTCATCATACTGCTGACCGCAGCTGTGATATGTACAGCTGTGACAGGATGCTCCGCCAACTCTAAGGAGAAGGCTGAGACCCTGTCGAACCAAGAGATAAATGAACAGGCCTATGCCTCCAATGTAGACAGAGCGAACAAGAACGCAGAGGAGCTGCTTGGATACGTCGAGGAGTATGCAGTCATGTGCGTGACCCGCTCGGGAAAGTTGGCCTCGGGAAGATATGCAGGCAGGGTATATGAGTCAAATGTGGAACTGGAGGACATAGAGTACAGCGGAAAGCAGGAAGATATGGCTAAATATCTCTCCCACTGTGCATCTTCATCGGCGTGGAGCTGGTATTTCGCAGTGATGATCGACGACGGGATGCCGTCCATATGCTACGTATCGGATGCGGACATAAGCACCATGGACTTTTCCAAGTATACCGAGCCGGATCAGAAGACCATGACCTCACAG
>JAFYEQ010000357.1 GCA_017544185.1 Oscillospiraceae bacterium | reverse complement strand
TCGATGAACTCCTTCTACCAGTCATCCATCAGCTTTGTGAGCCAGAACTACGGCGCAGGCAAGTACGACAGGATCGACAAGTCCGCCATCACAGCTCTCTGCTGTGTTACCGTAACGGGCGTGGTACTGGGGAACCTTGCTGTGATATTCGCCCGTCATCTGCTGTCCATATACTCCTCCGATCCTGCAGTGATAGATGCTGGTGTCGTGCGTATGTCAGTCATTATGCGCACCTATGCGCTGTGCGGTATGATGGACGTTATGGTAGGTGCACTGAGAGGCGTGGGAAGATCTGCCCTGCCGATGATAGTGTCCTTTATAGGTGTATGCGGGTTCAGACTGTTATGGATATTCACAGTGTTCCGCATACCTCAGTTCCATAGGGTACAAACGATATACCTGTCCTATCCCATATCCTGGGCCATAGCCTTCGGAGCGAATACGATATGCTTTATCATCATAAAGCATATAGAAGCCAAAAAACGGGCAGCGAACAGGGCCTAAAAAGACAGATCTTGAAAGATAGCTATGACATGATGAGAACAAAGAAGGAAGATATCGCATGAGAAGATATAAAAGATATATATGTATAGCTGCACTGGTACTGTGCGGATGCACGTCGTCACCAGCTCAGACGCAGACGGAGATGACCACTACGCTCGTTACGACTGAGACAGAGACTGAGACATCTCCGCCCACAGAGACTACGACTGTGACGACTACGGAGACTACTACGGAATACGTCAGAGAGTATCCTGAATTTGAGGACACGCCCGAGAACGCATACGAACGTCTGAAGATAGCCTTCACCCATGCAGACGGCAGCGAGACTGCACCCGATGACTATGCGGGAGTATACAGCTACTTCGGGAAGATGTATGTATGCATCACGACAGATGAGCCGTCCTATTTCTATACAAAGCTGTTGGGCGACTATACCTGTCTTACATACAAGACCGTCACTCATTCCTTCAATGAGCTCACCAACGCAGCTAAACGTGCAGCTGAGCTGCTGAGCGATAACTGGAAGGTAAAGGACTATGTGGTAGATGTCCCCAGCAACAAGGCTCAGGTCGTCGTGGCTGAGGGAGACCCTATAGAGATGCGCACATACCTCAAGGAGAAAGGCTTTACTATCGACCTGATAGAGATCACCATAGAGGAGGACATATGAACGCTAAGGTAATATTTGACGATATGATAAGGATGTTTTCCGACCAGGGCTTCTCGCCTCGCATAAATGAGAACGCCGATGAGATCTTCGTGAACGCGCCTCTCAATCATATCTATGAAAAGATAGCGTTGTTCGTACATTTTTATACCGGGTACTATACCGTGGATGCATATCTGCCCACTCAGAGCGATAAGAAGGATATACGTCACGAGCTCCTGCAGCTGTGCAACCTGATCAACTACAACTCTCATTTCGGATGTTTGTCGATCGACGACAACTGCAGAGTATGTTACCGCTACGCTGTATCATACGATGAGGCTACCGAGAAGAACGTGCGCGAGAGCATATACCTCCCCTGCTATACTCTCAACAGATCCTCCCTGGCGTTCTCGGGCGTGATGAAAGGTGCAGCTGCGGAAGAGGTATTCGACTCTGTATTCAATGAGATCAAGTGAGACGACATCTCCCCTGACGATATGATGGAGCATACGAGACATGATCAAAGACATACTAAAAAAGAACGTGATGGTGCTCGTATTCGGGGCTGCAGCACTCGTCTCCATTATCATCGCACCGGGCGGAGACTACATAAGCTATATAGATTCTGAGCTGCTCGCGGTCATGTTCGGGTTCATGGCAGTGATAGCCGGATTTTCCGAGAGCGGCGTATTCAAGCGGCTCACAGCCATGCTGATACATCTTTCCGGAAATACCCGCAGACTGACGCTCATACTCGTGTTGGCGGTCTTTTTCCTGTCGATGCTGGTGACCAATGATGTGGCGCTGCTGACCTTCGTCCCCTTCACCATCGCTGTGTATGCTCAGACGAAGAAGTCTCCTATACTCGTTATCGCGCTGGAGACCATCGCAGCAAATATCGGCAGCGCGTTCACGCCATTCGGTAACCCGAACAATCTGTATGTATTCACTCATTCCGGTATGAGCATACTGGACTTCTTCGCTCTCATGTTCCCGATAGTCGGTGTATCCCTTGTCATACTTGTGATAATGTGTATGACAGTCAAGCCTGAGGAGATACAGCTCGCTTCCGCCGAGAAGCCCGAGATCTCCAACGTGCCATATCTGATGCTATATGCAGTACTCTTCGTGATCTGCGTACTGTCCGTTATGGGACTGTGCAGCCCTATAACTGCATTTGCCTCTGTCATCGCGGTCGTAGCCATATGTGAACCTCATCTCTTCGGCCACATAGACTATGGACTATTACTCACATTCGCGTTCATATTCGTATTCATAGGCAATATCAAGAACATACCCCAGATCGCAGATATGCTGAGCACTGCCATACAGGGCCACGAGCTGGCTGCTACGGTGATACTCTCCCAGTTCATATCCAATATGCCGACTACTATCATGGTATCGGGCTTCTCAGACAGGTATGATGCGATAGTGATAGGTGCCAATATAGGCTCTCTGGGGACGCTGGTATCATCTCTTGCCAGTCTTATATCACTAAAGCTCTATTCCGCATCCGAAGGATCGTCCACGGGGAAGTACATACTGGTGTTCACCGTGTTAGATCTTATATTACTGGCGGTGCTGTATCCGCTTTCCGCCTTTGTGATACTATAACGGAGGTAGTATGGTAATAAACGAAACTACTATAGAGAAACAGACCGTCTTTGAGGGACATGTGGTCACTGTACGCAAGGATGTAGCCGAGCTGGATACAGGTGAAAAGGTCTCCCGCGAGCTGGTGATACACCCGGGCGGAGTATGTGTGGTACCTCTGACCAAGGACAATGAGGTCATCATGGTAAAACAGTTTCGGTATGCATTCATGACACCTCTCCTGGAGATACCTGCAGGCAAGCTGGAGCACGGCGAGGATCACCGTGCGGCGGGACTTCGTGAGCTTTCCGAAGAGACAGGGGCATCCTGCAGCAGCTTTGAGTATCTCGGTGTATGCTATCCCTCGGTAGCATATCTGACTGAGAAGATACATATGTACCTTGCACGGGGCCTCAGTTACGGTGATGCACATCTTGACGAGGGAGAGTTCCTTGACGTTATACGCGTACCTCTCGATGAGGCAGTAAAGATGGTCATGGATGGGCGCATACCCGATGCCATGACACAGATAGCGATACTCAAGACCAAAATGATACTTGAAAAGAGTGGATCAGATGAGCATACTTGACGGCAAAAAGCATATACATATGATGGGGATAGGCGGCAGCGGCATGTATCCGCTGGCACAGATGCTGGTATCCAAGGGGTACCACATCACCGGATCTGACAACAACGAGACCGAGACGCTTGCTACGGTACGAAAGATGGGCGTGGAGGTATACCCCATCGGTCAGAGGGCCGGCAATATCGAAGGCGCCGATCTGATAGTCTATACCGCGGCCATACTCCCCGATAATCCCGAGATGGTGGCTGCAAAAAGCAGCGGCATACCGATGATAGAGCGTGCGGAGCTGTTGGGGATAGTATCTACATGGTTCGACAATGCGGTATGTGTCAGCGGTACCCACGGCAAGACTACCGTCACATCTATGATAACTACCATACTCAAAAATGCAGGGAAGGACATATCCGCATACATCGGCGGCAAGCTCCCCATCATAGGCGGCAGCGGATGCATCGGCACTTCGGATACATTTGTTTGCGAGGCATGTGAGTTCAAGGATCATTATCTGAACCTGTCTCCGGATATCGTGATCATAAACAACATAGATGCTGATCATCTGGACTATTTCGGCACCCTCGACAACGTCAAATCGTCCTTCACGATGTTCGCCAACAAGGCTAAGACCGTCATAGCGAACTACGAGGACAGCAATACCCGTGATATATTCGGACGCATACACGTACCCATAGTCACCTACGGCTATGACAAGGGATGCGATTGGTATGCTGACGGTATAGAGCACACCGGGCTGCATACCGAGTTCGATATGTACCATGATGGTGCTCTGTTCACGCATGTATCCCTGGAGATCCCCGGTATTCACAATGTGCTCAATGCTGTGGCTGCTTCGGCTGCGGCATATATGTCGGGAGCCTCGGCTGAAGAGATACGCGAGGGCCTGTCGGTATTCCGCGGAGCGGGCAGACGCTTCGACAAATACGGCGAGGTCAACGGCATAACGGTATGCGATGACTATGGTCATCATCCCACAGAGCTCAGCGTCACTCTCAAGGCTGCTATGGAGATGGGCTTCAAAACGGTATGGGCAGTGTTCCAGCCCTTCACCTTCTCCCGCACGGCGCTCCTCCTTGATGAGTTCGCAGAGGCGCTGTCCATACCCGACAAATGCATCATCACAGCTATAATGGGCTCCCGCGAGACCAATACCTACGGTATATACGACAAGGATCTAGCCTCAAAAGTGGACGGCGCTGTATGCTTCGAGGAGCAGGATCACGACAGGAACTTCGAGCTCGCAGCAGAGTATGCCGCCTCCCATGCCGAGCCCGGCGACCTGATACTCACTATGGGCTGCGGTGACATAAACAAGTGTGCCCGACTGATACTTGATAAACTGGGTAAGAGAT
>JAFYEQ010000356.1 GCA_017544185.1 Oscillospiraceae bacterium | reverse complement strand
GGGCTGTCTGTGGCCCTGCTTCCTGTGGGAAGAAGCCTTCTTGGGCTTATAGGTGAAGACAGTTATCTTCTTGGACTTGCCGTTCTTGATGACCTTAGCCTCAACAGAAGCGCCTGCTACATAGGGAGCACCTACGTTCAGGGAATCGCCGCCAACTGCTACGACCTTGTCAAAGATAACGGTATCGTCTGCGTCATAGGGGAGCTTCTCGATGAAGATCTCATCGCCCTCCTTGACCTGATACTGCTTTCCGCCTGTTTCGATCACTGCGTACATTTATGGCACCTGCCTTTTATAAAGAACTCGCTGTATAGGGCGATATGACGCGCATATCTTAGGGGGCCCGTTCCATGCGGCAAATATCATTATAACACATCCCCATGCCCTTTGTCAAGGGGAAACGCGCAAACGATGTAGAAAATATACCTGCACTTCCCGCAAGATCTGGTAAGATCTCCCAGATCTGCGGTATACCCGCGGAAAGCGAACGATACGCACCAAAAAAGCCCCGAAAGCAGCCGCTTTTCGCCGTATCATGCCTTCTATGTGATACTTGACATATATGCTCAAAAGTGGTATAATACATTAGATATCAATATCATCAGAGGCATATCATGAAAAACAGATCACCCGGCATACTCACTGCCATTACAGATACATTATCTGACAAGTTCATAATACTCGCCCTCGCAGCGGCGGCCGCCTCCATACCCCCTATGGACGGCTCTGCTCCCGAGGCCTGTTCCACTGCGCTGCTGCTCACGCTGGCGGTGCTCGTGATGAACATCATCCTGAGCCGCAAGGGGATATCCCGAGCGATGCTGCGGGAGCACAGCAAGTCCTTAGACCCGAAGGTCACGGGGTATATCAGCGATGTCAGCGGCGTAGGCTCTCTGATGTCGGCGCTGGCGGCGGTGGCCTGTGCCCTGTCCCGGTTGTACCTCATAGTCGACGACACGGGCGGGGACCTTGTACTGACTGCGCTGTCGATCGTCAGCAGCACCCTCTTAGTAGGTGCGGTGCTGGGCATCATGGCGTCGGCGGACACGCTCTACCGCATGGCCTTCATATCCACAGCGGATCTGACGGGCTCATCGGGAGACGAGCTGATCAAGTCCGTGGGGAAGCTGACCAGATCCCCCGAGCTCACGGGCTCCCTGAGGCGTCTGAGCCTGATCTCCTTCACCACCCAGATCGGCATGTCCGTAGTCTTCGTGCTCTCGTCCCTTACTTCCATAGGGCTCCCCTTCCCCATATCCGGCGGAGCGGTGATATTCGTGATACTGTCCCTGATCACACTGGGCAGCGGCAGGAACGAGGTCACCTACGGCGACGACAAGCTGCGCCTCTTCGCAAGAGGACGCTCCTTCGGCGTGGTAGGCACAGTGATGTACATAACGCTGGCCATGCTGGTGATGTGGTCCTTCCCCTTCAGAAGCGTATACACGTCCTATACTATCCGCTACGACTACAGCTACCACGACGCTGCACCCGAGCAGATACAGATATTCTCCATACCCGCCCACGATGCGGACAACGCTCCCCTCTTCATGGCTATATTCGCCCTTACCGCCATGTTCGCGGTGGTACAGGCCTTCGTGTCCATATCCTACGATCCCACCTTCTCCCAGAAGTCGAGCCCGAAGGCGGTACTGATGATATTCTTCGGCATGGTGGCCATGGGCGCGTACTCCATGATATACGCGCTGTTCTATCACGAATACGCCATGAACGCCGTCATGTGGCTGGTCAGCATATCCCTCGCCTGCCTCATGCTCGGTATATACCTTATACGCATCCTGATCGTGAGCAGGAAGCTCGCCTCACAGTCGGGAGCCAAGAACGAGAAGGATAGTAAATAGTGTTGAGAGTTTAGATATCGACCGGATCGGGTCTGCAAAAGGGCGGACACGCAGGTCCGCCCCTACAGAGGAGATGCTCGACTCTCAACGTTCGACTCGCCCATAACTTCTAACTTACATATACTGGATCAATAACGGAGGTCTAATATGGATCAGCTGCTAACATTGCTCAAAGAGAACGCCAGACTGAGCACATCCGAGCTCGCCACCATGACGGGCATGACCGAAGCGGCGGTGGCCGCGAAAATAGCCGCCTACGAGAACAACGGCACCATCAGAGGCTATCAGGCCATAATAAACGAAGAGCTGGCGGACAAGAACGCCCTCACCTGCTTTATCGAGGTGAAGGTGACCCCCAAGGCGAAGCAGGGCTTTGACGAGCTGGCTAACACGATCATGGGCTTTGACGGCGTGGAGAGCGTATACCTCATGTCCGGGTCCTTCGATCTGGCTGTTACCCTCAGCGGTACCGACTATAAGGAGATAGCCCTCTTCGTGGCAAGAAGGCTCTCCACACTTGACGGAGTAGTGTCCACATCCACCCATTTCGTCCTGAAGAGATACAAGGACAGAGGCGTATGCATGGACACCGAGATAGATGAAAGAGGTTTGGTCGCTCCATGATAGACTATGATAAACTTATCGCAAGAAAATGCTATGATATGAAGCCCTCGGGCATACGACGCTTCTTCGACCTTGCAAACGCAAGAGAGGGCGTCATATCCCTGGGCGTTGGCGAGCCCGACTTCCAGACCCCCTGGAACGTGCGTCAGGCTGCCATATCCTCCCTTGAGAGAGGAAAGACCAAGTACACCGCTAATGCGGGCATGGTAGAGCTCAAGACTGCCATAGCAGACAAGATACGCAAAGACACGGGCGTATCCTACGAGCCGAGTGACATCATCGTGACGGTGGGCGGCTCCGAGGGCATAGACATCGCCATCAGAGCTCTGGTAGACCCCGGTGACGAGGTGCTGGTGGTGGAGCCCTGCTTCGTATGCTATGCTCCCATAGTATCCCTGTCCGGAGGTACTCCCGTAGCACTGGAGACCTGTGCCGAGGATGAGTTCAAGCTGACCGCATCCCAGTTGAAGTCCAAGATCACCGACAAGACAAAGATGCTCATACTCCCCTTCCCCAACAACCCCACGGGCGCTGTCATGGACAGGAAGGATCTGGAGGAGATCGCAGAGGTACTTGATGGCACGGACATAATCGTGCTCACCGACGAGATCTACTCCGCCCTGACCTACGGCGGGGAGCATACCTCGATCATACAGATCGGGGATATGGCCGAGCGTACCATATACGTCAACGGCTTCTCCAAGGCATACTCAATGACGGGCTGGAGACTGGGCTATGTGGCTGCTCCCACCCCCTTGAGCAAGCAGATGCTGAAGATACATCAGTATGCCATCATGTGCTCCCCCACGGTATCCCAGTACGCAGGTATAGAGGCTATCACCTCCTGCGACAGCGACATCGCCAAGATGCGCACGGAGTACGACCAGCGCAGACGCTGGCTGGTGAAGGCGCTCAACGACATTGGCCTGTCCTGCTTCGAGCCGAGGGGCGCGTTCTACGTGTTCCCCAGCATACAGAGCACGGGGCTGTCCAGTGAGGAGTTCTGCGAGCGTCTGCTCAACGAGCATGACGTGGCAGTGGTCCCCGGCAACGCCTTCGGCGACTGCGGCGAGGGATTCATACGCATATCCTACGCATACTCTCTCAAGCATATAATGACCGCTGTAGAGCGGATAGCAGAGTTCATAAAGACCGTCTGAACACATACCTGCGTGGTGACTGCCATGAAAGCTATCGCAAAGCGCAACAGAACGATAAACGGATCCATCGCCCTGCCCGAAGGCTCCATCAGCGGACAGGGACAGGGCTCTGTGTCCGAGCTGCGCTTCGGCCTGTACCGCATGTCCTACAACGGATGCGGCGCGATAGCCCTGTACAACGCTCTGCGGATGTGCGGGGAGCAGCCCGACCTGCGGGACATCGCCCTTGCGCTGGAGCCCCATCTGGTGCTGCTGGGCACCTTCGGAGTGCATCCCGACGGCATGGGCAAGGCGATACACGCCCTCTCCCATCCCTATCTGCGCCTCGCCTCCTACGATGAGTTCACAAGGGCGCTGGCACGGCATCGGGTATTCATACTCTGCTTCTGGACAAAGCGTCCATGGTGTTCATCGAGCCACTTCATAGCCTTCGAGCGCAAGTCCGACGGGTATGAGGTGCATAACCTTTACAATAATATACTTGCCCCCATGAAGATAGCCGACATGACTGCGGTATGCAGCAGGCGGCAGTTCATACGGGCCTACGTGCTGGAGTAGCCATGACAGAGCTGGCATACGCAAAGATAAACCTGTACCTGGACTGCATAGGTAAGCGTGAGGACGGCTACCACGAGCTGGTATCCGTGATGCATACCATATCCATGGCGGACATAGTCACCGTGACGCCCTCCGACGGCATACACATCACCTGCTCCGACCCGGACATCCCCACGGATGAGCGCAACATAGCCTACAAGTGCGCTGCAGCGTATATGGACGCCTTCGGTACGGGCGGCGCAGACATACACATAGAGAAGCACATCCCCTCGCAGGCGGGACTGGGCGGCGGCAGCGCCGACGGTGCTGCGGTACTGCGGGCGATGCATAGCATATACGGCGCCGTTTTGGACGGCAACGTCGTTGACGGCGACGGTCTTGACGCGCTGATACATACAGCCGCAGGATGCGGGGCAGACATACCCTTCTGTCTCGTAGGCGGCGCAGCTCTCTGTGAGGGCATAGGCGAACGGATGACACCGCTCCTCCCCATGGACGGAGCGGTGATCGTCGCAAAGGGACAGGCGGGCATATCCACTCCCGCAGCATATCGCCTGATAGACGCTCTCCCCGAGACAGAGCATATGACGGCTGCAGAGGTAGTACGCAGATACTCCGACGGCTCCCTGCCGCTGTACAACATATTCGAACAGACAGGCACCGTCCCCGACGTGGAGCGCATAAAGGACATACTGGGCCCACGCTCTCTCATGACGGGCAGCGGGTCGGCGGTGTTCGCGCCCGTGTCCGACAGGGCATATGCAGAGGATATGGTCCGTGTCCTGCGCGGCGAGGGCTTCCTCGCGGGGATATACGACCTGACAGGTGAGATCATATGATACATTTTCGTCCGTGTATAGACATACACAATGGCAGCGTCAAGCAGATCGTAGGCGGAAGCCTCGATGACAACGGCGCTGTGGAGAACTTCGTCTCCGACAAGGGGGCTGCGGCCTACGCTGAGCTCTACAAAGAAAAGGGACTCAAAGGCGGCCACATCATACTCCTCGACCGCGCGGGCACTAAGGGATACTCCCGCGATCTGGATCAGGCCATAGCCGCCATGGCAGCCTATCCCGACGGTCTGCAGATCGGCGGCGGCGTCACATATGTCACCGCACCGCAGCTGCTGTCCTGGGGCGCGTCCCATGTGATCGTGACCTCTGCGGTGTTCAAGGACGGACGCATCAACGAGAACGCCCTTGACCGTCTGGTAGGCACTGTGGGGCGGGAGCATCTGGTGCTGGACCTGTCCGTGCGGCGACGGGATGATAAGTACTACGTCGTCACCGACCGCTGGACGAAGTTCACCGACACAGAGCTTTGCGCCGATACCCTGTCATATCTGGCGGGGAAGTGCGATGAGTTCCTGGTCCACGCGGTAGACGTGGAGGGAAAGCAGAACGGCGCAGACGAGGAAGTAGCGCGTATCCTCTCATCCTCGCCCATCCCCGTGACCTACGCGGGAGGGATACGGTCCTACGATGATATAGCCATACTCGAGAAGTACGGGCTGGACTTCACCGTGGGCAGTGCGCTGGACATATTCGGCGGCAGTCTCTCATTCAAAGAGCTGGCTAAGAGATACAAATAGAGACACGGGACTAACGATGTCCCTTACCGACACACCATAAAGGAGCATATATGTCAGTTATACTCAAGGCAGAGCATCTGTCAAAGAAATACGGCAAAGGCGACAACGCGGTCACAGCGCTGAACGATGTGAGCCTTGAAGTCGAGAAGGGCGAGTTCGTCGCCATAGTAGGACGCAGCGGCAGCGGCAAATCCACCCTGCTGCACATACTCGGCGCCATGGATCGTCCCGATGAGGGATCTCTCACTGTAGACGGCGAGGACGTGTTCTCCATGAACGACGACAAGCTGGCAGCCTACCGCCGATCAAAGGTGGGCTTCGTGTTCCAGTTCTTCAACCTCCTTCCCGTTATGACCGCACGGGAGAACATACTCGTCCCGCTGGCTCTTGACAGCAAACAGCCGGACAATGAGTACCTCGCCCAGCTCGCCGAGGCCATGGGCATATCCGACCGTCTCGACCACTATCCCCATCAGCTCTCGGGCGGTCAGCAGCAGCGCACCGCCATCGCGCGTGCCATGATAGCCAAGCCTTCCGTGATACTCGCAGATGAGCCTACGGGCAATCTCGACTCCGCATCGGGCCAGGAGATACTGACCCTTCTGAAGTCGTCCATCAAGCAGTTCGGTCAGACGCTGATACTCATCACTCACGATCACACCGTAGCCCAGACCGCCGACCGCATCATCACCATATCCGACGGTATGCTGATATGACGCGGGACATGCGGCGCAAGGACCGCCGGGTGACTGACACCGCGCAGATACTTGGTATAGCTGACAGGGCGAAGATACTTCATCTCGCTCTGTTCGACGAAGGGTACCCGTACATAGTCCCCATGCACTACGGCTACGAGTACGACAACGGCACCTTCACCTTCTATCTCCACTGTGCTCGTGAGGGGCACAAGCTGGATCTGATACGCGCTTGTCCCCGCTGCTGCATAGAGCTGGATACGGACGCAAAGATCATCTCCGGCGGTGATGACGCCTGCAGCTATGCATCGTACTTCAGCTCCATCATCGGGCGCGGCACGGCTGAGATCATAGACGGCGACGAGAAGATCCACGGGCTGAAGGTGCTCATGCGCACGCAGACAGGCCGTGAGTTCGACATAGATGCTGCCATGGCATCGGCCGTAACTGTGATACGCATAGTGACGGACAGCTTTTCCGCAAAGGCACGGGTAAGATAATAATGGATATATTCGATACTACTGTCATAGAGGGCGGGCGGATCACCATCGCGCGTATCACCCAGGCAGACCGCAGGGGGCTGCGCGAGCTGGTGGAGAACGACCGCATATACCGCACGGCGCCCACGTTCCTCTTTGAACGGAGATACGACATAGACACCGTGATAGACCGTCTCTACACCGAGGCTGTCGACGAGGGATCCCTGATCCTCGGGGTATACACCGACACCTTCTGCGGCATCGCGGAGATGTACGGCTACAACGAGCGCATGCACAAGATCAGCATCGGCTGCCGCCTGTGCGAACGCGCTTGGGGCAGCGGCATCGCCACCGAGGTAGGGAAGATGATGATCGATCACATATACGGCAATACGGATATCGAGATCATCACCGCTTCGTCTATGGTGGAAAACAAGGGCGCCACCCGTTCCCTCACCAAGAGCGGCTTCATCCTCACGGCATCCGGAGTAGAAGAGGACTGGGGCTACCCCACACCCACCCTCGTGAACAAATGGTTCCGCTAAGCGGGCGGGCAGGGCCCGCGGCCATTTCGCAGGTGTTTACCTAAGAGGCCTTTCATTCCTGGCTCGGTAACGTTCATTAGCGTGAGCAGGCGGTACTGTGCGGGCAGGGCCCGCGGCCATTTCGTTGAGTTTTGCCTTCGGGACATTTCGCAGATAGATACATCACCTGACAAAAGGAGGGAAGACATCATGATGCTGTTCATATTCATCATAGCCGTAATAGGCATAGGTATACTGACCATCAAGCTCAAGAAAAGGAACAGAGAGCAGTTCCATCAGGCGTTCCGGGAGCTGATCGACCAGAGCGACAGCAGCGGCCACATGAGGCCGTGACGCATACACAAGAGCCCGAAGGCGATGCCTTCGGGCTCTTCTTATCACTATCATGACGATCCTGACAGTCTTACCAGCTCGTCCTTGGTATACTCTTTATACTACTTTCTGACCTATGTATAGACGAGAAATACGTCCGAAAGCCATCGTATACGGCTTTCGGACGGAGAGATCGTCTATACATAGAGGAAGAAATAGCATTATACCTGCCGCCGCGAAACATTGTGTCCGTGGTGTCGGGTATAGCCTTCATGACCTTCTTAAGGTCGATATCCTTCGGGAACGGGATGATGTTCCCGTCGGCATCCTCCGACTTTGCGGCGCAGAATATGAACTCGCCGCTATCCCAGTCGAGCTCGAACATATCCGATACATCTGTGGGATCCACATCCAGATACTGTGCCTGCTCCTCGATGAACTACTCATACACGAACTCAAGCAGCGCCTGTCTGCCGATCTTGATGACCCTAACAGTATCCTTGTCCGTTAGGGCATTTTTCTCGCGGCTCATAGCCATCCCCCGCATCACATGATCTTATACGGCACGAAGCCCAGATAGTCTGCGGAGATCATATGCAGCTCTATGCCTTCCATGTCCCCCATCACCGCCCGACGGTGTGCCTTCCCGTGGACGTGGCCGTACCAGCAGCGCCTGATATCGTACTTATGCAGCACCTCCACGATATCGTCGGCTCTCTCCTGTCCGAAGAAGGGCGGATAGTGGAGGAACACCAGAGGATCCACGCCCATATCCAGCGCAGCCTTTATGGATACCTCCAGACGCTGCACCTCGCGGGCGATCACAAGAGCGTCGGCAGGCTCGCTGTCGTCGTTGACCCAGCCCCTGGTGCCGCATATCCCGTAGTCACCGTAGCGGTAGGCGTTGTTGTGGAGTATATGCAGAGTATCAAAGCCGTTTGACTCGAAGAAACGGCCCATCTTGGCTGCGGTGCTCCACCAGTAGTCATGGTTCCCCTTGGATATGATCTTTGTCCCGGGCAGGGCGTTGATGAGTGCGAAGTCCTCCTTCGCCGCCTCCAGTCCCATGCCCCAGGACACGTCACCGGGTATCACCACGGTATCCTCCGGCTTTACGAACTCGTTCCAGTTGTCCTGTATGCGCTGCACGTAGTTCTCCCAGCCCGGGAATATATCCATCGGATGGCCCGAGGTCAGTGACAGATGCAGGTCTGCTATGACGAACAGACTCATCAGATCTTATCTGCCTCGGTGAGGACGAATGCCTTCATAGCGTCTCTGTCCACGCTGCCCGTGAAGCGGATCTCCTTGGTGCGAAGAGCTTCCAGAGAGGCGGGCACGTCATAGCCCGATACCTCGTGGAGCTTGTCCACCTTGTCGAACTCGTCGGCGGGAGCGCTGCCGCATATAGCCTCCAGCACTGCCGTGCCGAACTTATAGGGCGATGCGGTGGATGCGATGATGGTCTTGGTGGTGTCGCCCGTAGCCTTGCGGTAGTCCTCGTATACCCTGACTGCTACTGCGGTATGGGTATCAAGGGTATAGGAATACTTGCCGTAGATCTCGCTGATCGTAGCCTTGGTAGCGTCGTCGTCGCAGCAGCCGGCAGCAAATTCCTCTCTGAGCTGTGCCTTCACGTCGTCGGTCACCTCGTAGCGCCCCTCGGAGGAGAGCTTGCCGAACCAGTCGCGGATGAGCTCATCGCTGCCTGTCATTATATAGAGCAGTCTTTCCAGATTGGAGGATATGAGTATATCCATAGAGGGGGATACGGTGGTATAGAAATGTCTGTTGCGGTCGTATACGCCCGTGGTGAGGAAGTCGGTGAGGACGTTGTTGGCGTTGGATGCGCATATCAGCTTGTTCACGGGGAGACCCATGCGCTTTGCGTAGTATGCTGCGAGTATATTGCCGAAGTTGCCTGTGGGAACGGTGATGTTCACCTTCTCGCCCAGGGCGATGTCACCGTTGGCAGCCAGGTCTGCATAGGCGGATATATAGTATATGATCTGAGGAGCGAGCCTGCCCCAGTTGATCGAGTTGGCAGAGGAGAAGACCTTGCCCTTGGCAGCCAGCTGAGCCTTCACGTCATCGTCGGTGAATATAGCCTTTACGCCGTTCTGGCAGTCGTCGAAGTTGCCCTTTACCGCGCATACGCACACGTTCTTGCCGTCCTGTGTGGTCATCTGCTTCTTCTGCATAGCAGATACGCCGTCCTCGGGGTAGAACACCATGATGGACGTGCCTTCCACATCGGCGAAGCCCTCCAGCGCAGCCTTGCCCGTATCGCCGGATGTAGCCACGAGTATGACTACCTTCTTGTCTATGCCCGTCTTCTTCAGGGATGTGGTGAGCAGATAGGGAAGGATCTGGAGCGCCATATCCTTGAAGGCGCAGGTAGGTCCGTGCCACAGCTCCAGCACATAGGTGCCGTCGAAGAGATGGGATATCTCGGTGATGGATGCATGATCGAAGGCCTTGTCGTTGTATGCGCTCTCGGTGCAGTACCTGATCTCGGCGTCGGTAAAGTCGGTCAGGAACTTGGAGAACACGAAGGCTGCCCTTTCGGGGTAGGTCATATCCGACATAGCCTTGATCTCATCAAGACTAAGAGAGGGTATCTCCTCGGGGACGAACAGTCCGCCGTCGATGGATATGCCCGCTACTATAGCCTCCGCAGAGGTCTTCTTCAGGCTGCTGTCACGTGTGCTTTTGTAATACATATATATCTTCCTTTCTTATTGATCGTATATAAGGGGACAAGGGAACGAGGGGCGTTCCCATAAACTCCCGACTGTCTTCAGCTGCTCAGATCGAAGGCGGCGTCATAGTAGGCGAACCGTACTGCCTTGCCGTCCCTGACGGTCACGTCGGATATGTCGTATCTGGGCTGCTTGTCGGAGGGGTGCTTCATAAGGTAATCTATGGCCGTCCGTATGATCAGCTGCTTCTTGCGGCGCCCTACGGTAGCCGCACCTGTCTCCCATGCGTCCTCCGAACGGGTGCGCACCTCCACGAAGGCGATGGTGTCCTCGTTCTCGGCTATGATGTCTATCTCGCCGCCCCGTATACGGTAGTTGCGGCAGAGTATAGTGTATCCCGAACGGGCAAGATAATAGGCGGTGAGATCCTCGCCCAGCTTCCCGTGGATATGTCGTTTGTCCATGTCACGTGTTTTCCTCGATCATGTCCCGTATGAGACCGATGAGCCCGGTGTGGTGGTAGACCCACTCGTGCTTCTCCAGCTCGCCGTTGTCGTTGATATATGTAGACTCGGCGTGGAGATAGGCGTATACCGTCGCGTCTTTGCGTATAGTGCCGTCATCGTAGCATATGAGCTTTACCAAGCTGACCTTACCATTTGACACGTTCTCTTCCCAGATCATGCCGATCTGCAGGCCCATGGCATCCACCTGATACCAGGTGCTCCTCAGCCTGTCGTGATCGGGCACGATATCCTCGGGACATATGGGCAGGGATCTGCGTATATATTCATGGCTCGTCTCGTATTCCTCAACGGCCTCTTTTATCTCGGGAAGCTCCCGCAGGCTCATGATCTGCGCTCTCTGTTCGTCGGTGATCTCCATGGCGGGATATTCGGCGATCACGTCATCTGCTGTCAGCACGACCTTGTCATAGTCATATTCATCCGACGGTATCTTAGCCGAAGTGGGGAAGTCCGCGATGAACAGTGCTATGGACCATACAAATGCGATCAGCGCCGCCAGACCTATCTTCCTCATGCGCCTGCGGTCGGAGGCAATGGATGCCACGGCTTCCTTTGCCGCGCTGACGGCCTCCACCACGACTACCTTGGGAGGCTTCTCCTTCTCGGCGTAGGTCGTCTGTGCCTGCCGCTTGGATGTACCCTCGCCGTAGACGAACACATCGGGCCTGTCGGGGGTATCATGTGAGCCGGTGAGCCTTTCCATACCTCCGTCACTCCTCCTTGTGGGGTGCATCATATAACAGATCGACGAGCCCCTGATGATGGAAGATCAGATCGTATCTTACACAGTCGCCGTCGATATTCCTATATTCTATCATGGGAAGGCCGCGCTCGAGAGGCCTGACTATCTTTTTGAAGGAACCGCTGTCCGACAGAGACAGCTCTACGTCGTACTGCTTGCCGTCTGTCTCTTCCTTCCAGTCGATCCTCACGGCGTAGTCCTTTTCCGTGGCCTTGAAGAACATCTGTATCTCATGACCGTCCATCTCGGATGTATGATGCTCGGGCCACCTGAAACAGCCTCTGGTGCCGTCCTCCCGTATCTCGTAGTTTTCCCACTGCCGTACCCATTCCTGCATCTCCGGCGTAGCCATGAGCTCCTCAAGGCGCTGCCGTTCCTCGGAGGTGAGCACTATCCCGGGGCATTCCTCCTGCACCTGCACAGATGTGAGCCCCGCATCCGACCGATCGTAGTCGTAGGAGAAGACCTTCCCCTTGGTGGTGATATCTGCGAAAAACATCATCCATATCCAGAACACGGCAATGATGAACGCGATCAGGATCATTATGTTCCGTCGTCTTCTGGCGATCCTTTTTTGTTTGTCCTCGGCGGACTCTATCGCCTTGACGGTCACGACCTCCGGTATGGGCTCATCTGTGGCAGTGCAGGTCTCGCTGCGCGTATCGCTTCGTGAGGTGCCCTCGCCGTAGACTACCTGATCGATCGTTTGAGGCGGGTAGTTTACCCTTGTATCGTCAGTCAGTCTTTTTTGCATAGTATTTTGTCAGGAACGAATGGCGGTGTATGGGGCTCTCGCCGTACTTGTCGATCATCTCGTAGTGCAGCTTGGTACCATAGCCCTTATGCCGCTCGAACTGCCATTCGGGGTACTTCTCCGCCATATCCGCCATATACCTGTCTCGTGTCACCTTGGCTATGATGGACGCGCAGGCTATGGACGCGGACGTGCCGTCGCCCTTTACCACCGCAGTACAGGGTATATCCAGCTTCGGTGTCTTGTTGCCGTCGATGAGCGCATAGCCCGGGCGAAGGATCAGCCCTTCATACGCCCTTGTCATGGCCAGCATCGCGGCCTGCAATATATTTATCTGCTCTATCTCCTCGACCGATGCTATGCCCACGCTCCACGCGGCAGCACGCTCTGTTATCTCATCATACAGCGCGTCACGCTGCTTCTCGGTCAGCTTCTTGCTGTCGTTGACGCCTTCGATCACCGTGCCCTCATCAAGTATCACGGCGGCGGCGTACACGTCCCCTGCCAGAGGGCCCCGTCCCGCCTCGTCTATGCCGCAGAATATCCCGTGAGCGGCCCGGATCTTGGTGTCGTATTCAAAAAGATCGTCCATATCATTCACCGTATCTGAGCATATCATATACGAGAGCGACCAGCCCGTGATGCGTATACTTGTACACCCATTTGGTAGCATACCCCTCGTTTACGCTGTACTCATACAGGCGCCTGCCGTCCTCGTTGAAAACGTCCGTGTTCTTGTAGTACTTGCCGTCCTGCTCAAGGGATATATAGTAGCTCTCGGTGCCGTCCTCGTTCTCGTAGGAGCCGAAGACAGACCAGTACATCTCGCCGTCTCTCTTGGTGATGGAGTAGCCCGCATACTGCACATTGGCGTCTCCAAGCTTGGGTATATCCTCGTCCTCCAGCATATCATACGCATAGTCGTCGTGTTCGGGAGAAAAGATCTCCAGCTGGTATTTCACCTCGTCGGTCTCAGCTATCTCCTGTATCCACAACAGCTCCTCCGCAGTGATCTCCACGGAGGGACGGTCGGCTAATACATCCTCCCGACCCAGGAGCTCTGTCTCCATCTCGCCGTACCCCGCTGAGGGCACATAGTTCTTGAATGGGCACACGAACATCAGGAACAGCCATACCAGCATCCCCACCACGCCTGCTGCCACAGCAACGCCGTTTCGCGCACGGTGGCTCGTGGGAGCCACGGGAGGGGGCGGAGGCGTCTGAGCGCCGTACATTCCCCCGTCGAAGGGGACCTCGTCACGGACAGCGCCGCCATAGCCGTAGCCGCTGTTCTGCTCCATATACTCTTCCCGCATACTGCGGCGGGGCTGCTCCTGCTCCACGTCTACCGCGATATCGGGCAGCTCCTTCTCCATCAGATCTACAGTCAGTTTCTTTCTGTCCATATCATCCTTTATATCGGCGGCAGCTCAAGGGTGATACGCCCCAGCTTGCCGCTGCGAAATCCGTCGAGCACGCTTATCGCCGCACGCTCCGTATCTATATCGCCGCCTCTGATGAGCATGCCCCTGCGCTTTCCTATACGGCACAGCAGCTCATACCCCGAGGCACAGCCCAGCGTCTCTTCGCTGGCCATCATCTCGTCCTCCTCGGGGGTGGCAAGGTCTATACCATAGCAGGAGGTCAGCCCCTCTGCATAGCTCTCCCGCAGCAGGAGCAGCAGACGGCACGCCAGCAGCTCCGTATCCAACACGGTATCCTTTACCGCGCCTGTGAAGGCCAGACGCTCGCCCACGGTCATATCCTCGAACTTGGGCCACAGTACTCCGGGCATATCCAGCAGCTCCAGCCCGTCGCCGATCTGCACCCACTGCTTGTCGCGGGTGACGCCCGGACGGTCTTCCACCCGCGCCTTGCGGGTGCCTGCCATGCGGTTGATGAAGGAGGACTTGCCCACGTTGGGTATCCCCACCACCATCAGGTGCAGCATGCGTCCGCCCATGCCCTTGGCCTCGTAGGAGGCTATGAGCTCCGAGAGCACCTCCCGCACCGTGGGGTCGAACTTGTCCAGTCCGCGTCCCGTGCGGCAGTCTGCGGCGATCACCGCAGACGTGCTCTTCCTGAAGTAGGACATCCATTTGTCCGTAGCTACCGGGTCGGCAGCGTCACATTTGTTCATTATGAGTATATCGGGCTTGCCGCCGATGAGCTCCGCTATATCCGGGTTACGGCTGGACTGGGGCGCCCTCGCATCTATTATCTCCACCACCGCATCGACCATGGGAAGGTATTTCTGCATCATACGCTTCGTCTTGGTCATATGCCCGGGGAACCATTGTATCGTTATCTCTTCATTCATAGTATCTTGAGCCGTCCGGATCCTTTTACACTACACTATTATAAAAGCGTAAAAGCATATGCCTTTACGCTTTTTCAGCTATTCGACTTTACCGAAGTGAGATGCGGGCCAGAGGCGGAATATCACCTTGCCCATGATCTCGTCGTCCTGTATGAGTCCGACATCACCGCTCCTGGAGTCCTTGGAGTTCATACGGTTGTCGCCCATGACGAAGTAGTAGCCCGAGGGTACTGTCACGGGGTAGTTCTGACCGCCCTCGTCGAGCCTTGTCAGATCGTTGATGTATTCCTCCTGGAGCACCGTACCGTTGACGGTGACTTCACCTGAATCAAAGTCGATGTCGATCGTGTCGCCGCCCGTAGCGATGACACGCTTGACGATAGGCTTGCGAAGGCCTGCGCTGTCGATTATGACTATATCGCCCTTCTGAGGGGTGTAGAACAGATGATGCACTATCAGCTTGTCGCCGTCCTCAAGAGTGGGCACCATGGATGTACCGTCTACGTTCACCTGTCTTACGATGAAGGTGAATATGAGTATCACCGCAAAGAACGAGAATACAACAGTCTCTATCCACTCAAGGAAATCCTCGTAGGGTATGCCGTCCTTCTTGTTTTCGTCCTGGTCGAGCGCTTCATAGTTTATCTGGAACTTAGCCATCTGTCTGACCCCCTTATGATCTGGGCTATATCATTATCTTACAGCTGCTCTTTTACCTTAGCTGCCTTGCCGACTCTGCCTCTGAGATAGAAGAGCTTGGAGCGTCTTACCTTACCTCTGCGGATAACGGTAACGCTGTCGACTACGGGAGAGTGAACGGGGAATACCCTCTCTATGCCCGTGCCGTGAGCTACTCTTCTTACGGTAAAGGTCTCCTGGATACCGCCGTGTCTCTTTGCGATGACGGTGCCCTCAAAAGCCTGAAGTCTGTACTTGTCGCCTTCCTTGATCCTTACCTGTACACGTACTGTGTCTCCCACCTCAAAAGCAGGCACCTCAGCCTTGAGTGAGGGGTCGCTTATGATCTTAAGTGCGTCCATTTCTGTTCCTCCATTGATAATATGACGCATTCATGCGGACGTTCGCAGCGGAATGCTTTCGTGTGTGCGCTGATGCCGCACACGCCTTGTCTGACGGCAATGACATTTCCAGATCATGCCTGCATACCGTCGACAGACAGATATCGTCACACAGGGACAATACCACGATATATTGTAACACAGATCGGGGAAATTTTCAAGGGTTTTTTGACAGATTTGAAATTTCGGCGTTTTGACGAACGGATAACGTATACAGGGTATACATTTAGCGATCATGACCACATAGTTGTCGGCAGCGCATGGATATACAGCTCATATCCCGCTCATCCCGCTCCGATCATCACAGTATTTTCATCTCCATTTCACTCTGCCGTTATCAAATGATGTTGACAAAGACACGGTTTTGTGGTATGATCAAAGGGTATGATACGACACTGCTGTATGATACTGATACTATTCTTGATCTAGACTGCACATAGATGCGGGGGCATTGGGGCAGCAGCCCCCATTTGGGATGTGGCGGTAGCCACACATTCC
>JAFYEQ010000355.1 GCA_017544185.1 Oscillospiraceae bacterium | reverse complement strand
TCCCGCGCCAACAAGTACATCGACGAGACACAGCCCTGGATCCTCGGCAAGGACGAGACCAAGAAGGCCCGTCTTGCTACGGTGCTCTATAACTTGCTCGAGACCGTAAGGATCACCTCCACGCTGCTCTATCCCTTCATGCCCGCTACCATGCCCAAGGTATGGGAGCAGATCGGCACCTCCGAGAGCCAGGGCAGCTATGAGAATGCTGCTACCTTCGGCGTACTGCCCGCAGACGTGACAGTACACAAGGGCGGTATCATATTCCCGAGGATAGATGCTGACAAGGAGATAGACGAGCTCAACGAGATCATAAAGGCGAGCGCTCCCAAGGACGAGCCTGCGGCAGACCTCGTGCCCATCGCCGACCTCATCGGCATAGACGACTTCGGCAAGGTGGATATGCGCATAGCACAGATCAAGACTGCCGAGAAGGTCAAGAAGTCCAAGAAGCTGCTGCGTCTGGAGCTGGACGACGGCTTCGGCGGACGTCAGGTGGTATCGGGCATAGCTCAGTGGTATGCTCCCGAGGACCTGATAGGAAAGAAGATCATACTCGTTGCAAATCTTCAGCCTGCAAAGCTCTGCGGCGTTGAGTCCAACGGCATGATCGTGGCTGCATCCGTGGGCGAGGAGGCCAAGGTGCTCTTCGTGGATGACAGCATACCCTGCGGGTCGAAGCTGTCGTGACGGAAAATAACAGCGGTCATACCCCCGAGGCCCACGGTACCGACAGGCATTACGACATGGGACTGCACCGCGCTATGCTGCTGTCCCATGTGCTGATCATAATGTGTATGCTCATAGTGCCTGCGGTGCTGACTGCGTTCAGGCCGAAGGATACCTTCTCCGAGAATCAGAACCGCTATCTGGCCAAGTTCCCGAAGCTGACCGTCAAAAAGTACTACGACCGCAGCTTCACCGAAGGGCTGGAGAAGTACCTGTCCGACCACTTCATAGGGGCGGACGAGTACGTCAGGACGCGGACGTATACGGATATGGCCGTGGGTAAGAAGGACGTGAACGGGGTATACATACTCCGCGACCGCATGGTGGAGAAGATAGACCCGCCTGATGAGAGCGTAACGCAGAAGAATATAGAGAGGCTCAACACTTTCGCGGCGTCCACCGACAAGCCCGTGTTCCTGATGCTAGTCCCCACTCAGGCGGATATATACCGCTCTGAGCTGCCGCCCCATGCGCCCAGCCCCGACCAGAACAGGTACATCACCGACGTCGTCACATCTCTGGAGGGGATAGCCCCTATAGATGTATGGTCGGTGCTCTACGCCAACCGCACCGAGTACATATACTACCGCACGGATCATCACTGGACCACGTCGGGAGCGTATCTCGGCTATCAGGCCGCATCGAGGCTCATGGGCTTTGAGGCGATACCCAGAGCGTCTTTCGATGTATACCATGCAGCGGATGACTTTCGGGGGACCTATTACTCCAAGACGCTCTACGAGGGGACAGAGCCCGACCGTATAGACATATACGGCATATCCGGCAGAGCTCCCCGACAGGTGCTGATATACAGCGACATCACGGCGAAGCCCGAGATCCATGACGGTATGTACTTCTATGAGTTCCTTGAGCACAAGGACAAGTACAGTGTGTTCTTCGGCACCAACCAGCCTATGGTCACCATATCCACAGGCAGGCCCGGCGGACGGCTGCTGATATTCAAGGACAGCTACGCGCACTGCCTCGTGCCCTATCTCACCGAGCATTACAGTGAGATCACCATGCTCGACACCAGGTACATACAGACCGATTACCGCTCCGTCGCCGACCCCGACGACTACGATCAGATACTCCTGCTCTACAACGTATCCACATTTATGGACGGCATACGGCTGTGACGGCAGGGACTTTATACAGCAGACAGCGGGAACGGTCATACGATCGTTCCCGCTGACCGTATCCGACTTATCATCGAGGTGATGCAGTGCTGATGACC
>JAFYEQ010000354.1 GCA_017544185.1 Oscillospiraceae bacterium | reverse complement strand
TGCTATATATGCCTGCACCGCTTCCGGGAATCTCTCCGTAAGCATGCGCCTTATCTGCTCACCGGCGTGGTCGGGATCGGTGAGTATCACAAGGCCTTTTTCTGTGTCAAGGACAAGGCTCTGCTCGTGGCTCAGGTCATCGGGAACGTATCCGCTCTTGGTCTTCCTGAGCATATGTCCCTTCATACCGATCTCGGGATATCCGCCCTTTTTGTGGGGGACTATATATGCCCCTTCACAAAGCTCATACACATCCGAGACCTTTACTATCCTGTCGGCATGATCATCCATCATTGTCTTAGGTATGCCGCAGTAAAACTTGATGAATGATATCTTACCATAACAGTCAGGCGCAGTATCCTCACTGACATAGAACTTCGCCTTGCTGTTATGCTCAAAGAACGCGGGGATACCGTTGGCGTGATCGCAGTGAGCATGGCTCAGCACACCGTAGTCTACATCAGCTATATCTATCCCCATCTTTTCATAATTACGCAGGAAAAGATCTGATGCACCCGTATCGAGCAGGATCTTCTTATCGCCGTATCCGATGAACAGCGACAGCCCCCATTCCTGCTTAAGTCCCTCAGATGGGATATTATCTATACCGACTGTGATCGTTGTCTTCATATTCCTTTTACCTATCCGCTGAGCAGGATCCGTATGGACGTAGCTTGATCATATAGACAGTCTGTCTATCTCGGCCAGCTCGTCTGCAGTGAATGATGTATTTTCGATAGCCTTGATATTGTCAAGTATCTGCTCGGGCTTTGATACACCTATGATGACGGATGTTATCGCATCATCATGGAGCAGCCACGCAAGCGCCATCTCAGCCAGTGTCTGTCCCCTGTTCTGTGCGATGTCGTTGAGCTTTCTGATATTGACCAGCTTGTCTCCCGATACCTGATCCTCACGCAGGAACCGTCCGTCGGTGCGGATGCGGCTGTCAGCAGGGATACCGTTGAAGTATCTGTCTGTCAGCATGCCTTGAGCAAGGGGCGAGAAGCAGATGATGCCCTTGCCAAGGCGGGCAGATGTTTCCTTGAGGCCATTCTTCTCTATCGTGCGGTCAAGGATATTATAGCAGTTCTGATCGATGATGAAGGGTACATGGCGGTCTCTGAGTATAGCCTCCGCCTTCTCAAGGGTAGGTCCGTCATAGTTAGAGAGCCCTACATACAGTGCCTTACCACTGCGTACGATCTGCTCCAGCGCACCCATGGTCTCTTCAAGGGGCGTATCGGGATCCATGCGATGATGGTAGAATATATCCACATAGTCAAGTCCCAGTCTTTTAAGGGACTGGTCGAGACTGGCGATGAGATACTTCCTGCTGCCGTGGTCGCCGTAGGGGCCGTCCCACATCTGATAGCCTGCCTTTGTGGATATTATCAGCTCGTCGCGGTAAGCTGAGAAATGCTCCTTCAGTATGCGCCCGAAATTGATCTCAGCGCTGCCGCCCTTGGGACCGTAGTTGTTGGCAAGGTCAAAGTGTGTGATACCATTGTTGAAAGCGGTAAAACACATCTGCTCCATATTGGCATAGTTGCCCTTGTCTCCGAAATTGTGCCATAGGCCGAGGGATATGGCGGGGAGAAGCAGTCCGCTCTCACCGCATCTGTTATACTTCATACTGTCATAACGCTTTTCATTTGCTGTGTACATAATGCCTCCTGATAATGTCTTGTCGAGTCGGTCTGATCACATAGCCTGATCTGCGGTAAGCCTCAGTCGGCTATGGCCTGCGGCTCTTCACGGGGCGTGAAGCCTTCACCGTAGCTCTCTCCGTAGCCGCGTCCGAGGAAATGCTCATCCGTGCCTATCTGCCCGATCGAGCCATACCAGTCCGACGGCAGCTACCCGGTAAAGTCAGCGCATCCGCAGAGGACGTCCGAGATGCCCTTGCCCTCCGAGCCCGGGAGATAGCACATAACTACGCTGTCCCAGCCTTCGTAGTCGTTTTTATCGAGTATGACGTTCCTGCCTGCGATGATACAGGTGACTGTGGGCTTGCCGAGCTCCCGTGCCTTTTGTATGGCGTCAGCATTCCCATCGAGCCCCAGTGATCCGCAGAGCTCCAGATCGGGCGTATCTCCGTTCCACTCGGCATA
>JAFYEQ010000353.1 GCA_017544185.1 Oscillospiraceae bacterium | reverse complement strand
GCTGCTCATGCTGGGCATGGGCACTATGACCGATTCAGTGGCGCCTCTGCAGCATTCGGAGCGCTTTGCCAGCGTCATGACAGTGTTCACCAATCCTGTCATGGGCATGGTAGTGGGTGCGGTCGTTACGGCTATACTCCATTCCTCCGCAGCCTCCATCGGTATGCTGCAGGCGCTGTCCACCTCTACGGGCCGCTTTACATTCGGTATGGCGCTCCCCATACTTCTTGGACAGAACATCGGTACCTGCGTTACGGCACTGTTCTCCTCGGTAGGCGCCAATAAGAACGCTAAGAGGGTCGCAGTGGTGCATCTGTACTTCAACGTCATAGGTGCGGTGATGATGCTGGTACTGTGGTACGGACTGGACGCTATATTCGACTTTGCCTTCGCGGATGAAGCGATAAACGGCTTCTTGATAGCCATAGTACATACCGTCTTCAATGTAGTAACTACTATGGTGCTCCTGCCCTTCACTCAGCTGCTGGAGAAGCTGGCGTATCTCACCATCAAGGACGATCCCGGAGATCCCAGCGTGGAGATGCCCGTCGTGCTCGACGACCGTCTGCTGAACACTCCCGGTATCGCAATAGAGCAGACCAAGAACGTCACCAACCGTATGGCGTCCATATCCAAGAATACCATATATCTTGCCATCGACCTGCTCAAGTCATACGATGACGACAAGGCGCAGATGGTGCTAATGGATGAGGATTGCGTAGACCGCTACGAGGACAGCATCGGCTCCTACCTCGTCAAGCTCTCGGGACGAAGTCTGGTGCCCGAGGACAATAAGCGTGTAAGTATGATACTCCATGCCATAGGCGACTTTGAGAGGATATCAGACCACGCCGTGAACATACTCGACTCCGCCAAGGAGATATACGAGAAGGACGTGGGCTTCTCTCAGGGGGCCAAGCGTGAGCTGGACGTGCTCTTCAGAGCGCTGCAGGACATACTCGATCTGACTGTGAGAGCCTTCACCGAGCAGGACCTTGACGTGGCACGGAAGGTAGAGCCCCTTGAAGAGGTGGTGGATGTGCTCTGTGCCGAGATGAAGAACCGTCATATCAAGCGCCTTCAGGAGAAGACCTGCACCATAGAGCAGGGATTCATATTCACAGACATTCTTACCAACGTGGAGCGCGTGTCCGATCACTGCTCCAACGTTGCGGTAAATCTCATACAGATCAGCGAGAATTCCTTCGACAATCACCAGTACCTCAACGAGCTCAAGCACGAGGACAATGAGGAGTTCATGCGAAAATTCGACGAATACAGCATCAAGTATCTTCTCCCGAAGATATGATATACTTACAGCTCCCGACTCGTCGGGAGCTGTCTTATACACAGGTGATGCCATGTACGATGATACAGAAAGAGCTTTTGTAGAGCGTTGTATAGTTAATGACCGACAGGACAGGCTGCTGTTCGAGCTTGGCGGCAGGCAGCGCCAAAGAGGGATAGGCCGCTTTTGTCACGATGCTGAGGATCTTATCCGCCCCGACAGGGTACTGTCCAGCGGTAAGCTGAGCCGCGAGGATATCATGGCTCTCGTCAAAGCTCATGATGTATCCGTGCCTTGTCATATCATCGCATATGACAAAGCGCTCGACAAGCGGGTATGTACACTTGAGGAAGCGCTGGATATGGTCCTTGGGAATGGTATGGCCGCCGTGATACTGTGCGGCGATATCGCTGTCATCGAGACCGAGCAGTGCTTTGGCACGCCCATGCGGTATATCGCGCTGATATCATCCTAAAGGATAGGGAGGGTTATAAACATCCCCCGGGCATTCGCCCGGGGGATCGTCGGTCATGTATCACGGCTCGTTGACGATACCGATGAACAGAGGAAGCCCCTTCTCGGTCATGATCTGGAATATGAAGGGCCTGTCAAATACGATCTCGGCGCTGTCCTGCGGCATCGCAGCGCCGCATGCGATCATGGCAGTGATGGCCGAAGCATTGCAGCCTTCCTCGTCGATCTGTACACGCACGCTCTGCTTTGCCTGCGACAGGGATATGCCCTTATCGGTGGTGACAGCGGAGAAGTCCGCCTCGCTGCCGAATATATCCTTGATGCCCAGCTCCTTCATACCTTCTACCAGGTCGGTATCGCTCATGACATCGAACTTGGGCACGGAGTATGTAACCGAGATATGTCCTGAGCGGGATGTGTCGTTCTTCTTTGTCCCCATCATCTTGCCCATGAAGCTGCTGTCATTTATCAGATCTGCAGGCGAGGTGCCCTCATCGGGGAGTATCAGACGCATATAGCAGTTCTCCTCGAAGGGGAGCTCTATGTACGCGAAGTTATCGCCGCTCCAGTAGCTCATATCCCGCCGTCCGTTGAGGAAGTCACATTTGGTGTCGCCGCTCGCACCGTGGAAGACGGCCTTCTCGGTGCCGGACTTAGGAAATGGGGAGGTCCACTTGCCGCTGAAGGACAGGGTGGACGCCAGCACCATCGCATCGGTCTTCTTTGTCTTTATGCCTGAGATGCTGTCATCAAGCAGACCGTCGGTACCGTCGCTGAAGAACTTCTGCATAGCCTTGTCAAAGCCGTCAGTACCGATCTTGCCGCGGTATACATAGGCATAATAGCTGTCGGCCAGACGGTCCACGGCACCGCGCTTTACGGAGAGCTTATCGCTCAGCCACAGAGAGTTGGCGATAACGGTCTTGGAAAGGCCGTCGTCATTGTAGCAGGACTGCCATACCGACTTGGTCTGGG
>JAFYEQ010000352.1 GCA_017544185.1 Oscillospiraceae bacterium | reverse complement strand
CTCTGCAGCAGCTATGATCATGCCGGGCCTGTCGGGCTCTCTGGTCATGCTCATACTCGGAGGCTATCAGACCGTGATAGAAGCTCTCTCCGCTGACAATATCAGAGAACGTTTCCCGCTGCTGATCCCTGTAGCTGTGGGCATAGTTATAGGTATACTCGGTAGTGCCAAGCTCATCAAGCTGGCACTGGAAAAGTCTCGCCGCGGGCTGTACGCTGCGATCATGGGACTGATCATAGGCTCGTTCTATGCTGTGTTCCCCCGTGAGACAGTCGAGACCGTCATAGAGAACGGTGTACAGGTGACCAAGGTATCAGGAGCGAACTTCTCCTTCGATGCTACCGGTATCATCGCTATAGTCATCGGTATCATAGGAGCAGCCATACCTCTGATCTTCATGCTCATAGACAAGAAGGAGGACGCAGATGCTTGACGGCGCATACCTTCTCTGTATAAAGCAGGAGATAGGAAGATATATCGGAGGACGCATAGACAAGATCCACCAGCCCTCCCGCGAGGAGATAGTGATCTCTCTGCGAAGCGCTCAGGGCGACCCTAAGATACTCATATCATCATCGGGCACCGCAGGACGTATACACATCACGGGCGTCAGGATAGAGAACCCTCAGTCCCCTCCCATGTTCTGTATGCTCCTACGCAAAAGGCTCTCGGGAGCAAAGCTGATCGATGTAAGACAGACAGGGCTGGAGCGTATACTGTTCATGGAATTCGAGACCAGGAACGAGCTGGGCGATATCGTAAAGCTCACACTTGCTGCGGAGGTCATGGGCAAGTACTCCAACCTGATCCTCATGGATGAGGACGGCAAGATCATAGACAGCATCCGCCGCATCGACGACATAGAGGGTGAAAGGCTCATACTTCCCGGAGTGCATTACACCATGCCTGCAAGGCGCGAGCGACTCAACTTCCTGACCGCTCAGCGCGAGGATATGGTGGAGCATATATCTCAGTTCAAAGGCCCGTCCCTTGCCAAGGGGCTCATAGGCATATTCGAAGGTCTGTCTCCCGTGATATTCCGCGAGTGGATCTTCCGCGTCACGGGACAGACCGATATGTCGTCCGACGAGTTCACCGAGGATACTGCAGACAAGATAACGGATGAGATAGAGCGCACACGGGACAGGTTCCTGTCGGGCGACAGATCGTATATCGTTCTCTGCGATAAGGACGACATCCCCCGTGATATATGCTTTGAGAATATCACACAGTATAATGGGATATACAAGACAGTACGCTGTGCTACTGCAGGAGAAGCGCTGGATATGTTCTGGTCGGAGCGCGACCGCCTTGTTCGTCTGAAGCAGCGCTATCAGGATCTGTACAAGACGGTAAAGAGCATACATGAGCGTATACTGCGGCGTACCGAGATACGCCGCAGGGAGCTGGAGGATACGCTGGACAGGGACAAGTACAGGCGGTACGGCGATCTTATATCAGCAAATCTGTACAAGCTGGAGAAGGGCATGACGGAGCTGGTATGCGAGGACTTCTATGAGGAGAGCATGCCCACCGTCACCGTAAAGCTGGATGCCAGATATACCCCATCGCAGAACATGCAGCGCATGTATCAGGCTTACCGCAAGGCAGATACCGCGAACAAGAGGCTCACCGCGCTCATAGAAGAGGGAGACCGTGAGACTGCATATATAGAGAGCGTCCGCGATCTTCTCGAGAGAGCAGAGAGGGCCGAGGACATAGCAGAGCTCCGTGAAGAGCTGGCTGCACAGGGATATATAAAGCAGAGCGGCAGAAAGAGCAGCAAACAGAAGCAGCGTCCCTTGGAGCCGATGGTATACACCTCTCCCGCCGGCTTTACCGTGCTCGTAGGGCGCAACAACCGCCAGAACGACGAGCTCACCAAGTCCGCCGACAAGAACGATATGTGGCTCCACACCAAGGATATCCCCGGCTCACACGTGATAATACGTGCAGAGGGCAAACAGATAGATGACGAGACCATCCTCTTTGCATCACAGCTGGCTGCATACCACAGCAGCGCCAGAGGCTCCGACCGTGTCCCCGTGGATCATACCCTCGTTCGGTACGTGAAGAAGCCCAACGGTGCCAAGCCCGGTATGGTCATATTCACCAACAACAAAACGCTGTATGTCAAGCCAAAACTATAACGTAAAAACAGGCCATACATCGCCGCATGACGGTGTATGACCTGTTCTGTTAGTATCACTTTTGTAAATATAGCCTCATACCGTTAGGGCAAGAGATACACAATACCGCACGGAACCGTTCTCGCAAATGCTTTACATCACGAGAACATCCATTCTACTATCTTTTGTGTGTATTCGTTCCAGAAGACCATATCATGTGACCCCTTGCTCTCATGATAGAGATGGTATACATGTCTGTCGCAGAGGAAGTTATGCATATCGCGGTTGCGCTCCAGCAGGAAGTCCTCAGTACCGCAGCACATATATATCTTGGGTATAGCCTTGCCCTCGGCCAGCAGTCCGTCTATCAGAGCCTCGGGGTCGTTTCTGCTGCCCAGCAGCTTTTTAGGGTCTCCGAAGCATTCCCTGTAGTACTCGAAGTTAGCCACCTCGTTGCCGCCGGACTCATCCATACCTGCTACTTCCCTGTGGATAAGAGCCGATGACATGGCACCTACTTTGCCGAACCTTTCGGGATAGGCAAATGCAGTATGCAGAGCGCCGAATCCGCCCATGGAGAGCCCTAAGATATACGTATCCTCGGCAGATCTTGCCAGACCGAAGGTATCCTTGAGATAATCAGGGAGCTCTTCTCCCAGCAGAGTCGCAAAGCTGTGTCCCGTGGATATACCATCGAGCCAGAAGGAGTTCTCACCGTTGGGACAGACCACAGCGAACCTGTACTTTCGCGACAGGTCCTCCGGGACCCAGTTATCCGCACTTCCCGTATACCCATGCAGGAGGAACAGCGTCCTTATCGGTCTCTCGTCCTTCTCAGCACCGTATCCCATTGGATCGTTGGGGATGAACAACTCGAATGTAGTCTCACGTCTCAGACACTGTGAATGATATTTTATTATCAGTTTAGCCATACTATGCTCCTTTGCTGTTCTTTATATCATGTGATGCGTATGCATGACGATACTTGTTTATTGATATCATATCACATCGTATATAAAATGTCAATATATTTATCATATATTTTTTATCATCATTTGATATAGATCCTGATCATTATCGCGTTATGACCGCATCTTATTGCCCATTGATATCGTTCACAGAAATTTTACATTTAAATTTGTCGAAAATACTTGACGATCCTTGTGCATATGATATAATGTAAAGGTGATTTACTTCACAAGGCAGTTCTCCTTTACACACCGTGGAGGGCATTATGCACGATATGGACGATGCTGTACTGCAGAGCGTTCTGCTATATGATGTATATGGCAGTATGCTCACCGAAAAACAGCGCAATATATACGATCTGCATCTTAATCAGGATCTGTCCCTCGGAGAGATAGCGGAGCTGGAGGGGATCACCCGTCAGGGCGTCCGTGATAGCCTTGTCAGGGGTAGACAGACCATGGAAGAGCTGGACGAGCGCCTTTGTCTGCTCGACAAGGACGATCAGCTCGATGATATAGCAGAACAGCTCGAGGACATATCCCGTCAGATCGCCGCTAAGTTCGAGACCCAAGCGGCAGAGCTCACGGATATCGCATCCAAGCTTCGTAAGATACTTTGAACATTCCGATATAGTCAGGAGGAGCCGTTATGGCATTTGAAGGATTATCCGAGAAACTAAGCGCCGTATTCAAGCGGCTCAAAGGCAGAGGCATACTCACCGAGGCGGATGTCAAGGAGGCTATGCGCGAGGTCAAGCTCGCACTGCTCGAGGCTGATGTCAGCTACAAGGTAGTCAAGGACTTCGTAGACAAGGTAACAGAACGTGCGATAGGCGCCGATGTGCTG
>JAFYEQ010000351.1 GCA_017544185.1 Oscillospiraceae bacterium | reverse complement strand
CGAGGACGCTCCCCTGACAGAGACTGCCCTGATCACAGTGAACTATGACCGCACCACCGTGCGCATAAAAATATCCCCCTATGATGCGAAGATAGTCATACCCGCTGAGGATGCTATACCCGACGCTACCCGTGACGTTCACGCTCTGACGCTCATCAAGGGACTGGGGCGCGACACCGACGCCATGAAGGTGATGCCGCTGATGATGCGGTATGCCGACATAGATACCGCTCCGAGCGCTATATCCAGCGCACACATACCCCATGACGGGGAGTATGATATCACCTTCGAGCTGGCACCGACCAACCCCTACAGCAGCCGTCCTCCGGAGATGGCGTATGATATCGGTGAGGGCGCGAAGCGTCTGCGCGTCACCGCAGACAGCTATGCTCCCGGTGTGACGGCTGACTGGGCGAAGGGCGTCATAGAGCACGTACACCGCGTGACCGACCGCGTAACGCTGAAGGCGGGCACGGCTGACATACGCTTCTACGCTCTGTCGGACGAGATAGTGCCCGAGAAGATAGTTATCGAAGAGGTGAGACGATCATGAAGATGTCATTCCGCTGGTACGGCGAGGGCAACGACAGCGTGACGCTGTCGCAGATACGCCAGATCCCCGGGGTAGAGGAGATCGTATGGGCGCTGCACCACAAGCAGCCCGGCGAGGTCTGGGAGACGGACGAGATCCGCGCCGTCAAGGAGCAGCTGGACGAGTACGGCTTCGGTATGTCCGTAGTCGAGTCGGTGAACGTACACGACGATATCAAGACGGGAAACGGCGACCGCGACAGATACATAGAAAACTATATCACGACCCTGCGTCATCTGCATGAGTTCGGCGTGAAGGTGGTATGCTACAACTTCATGCCCGTATTCGACTGGACGAGGACGGACCTGTTCCATCCCCTGCCCGACGGCTCCACGGCCCTGTTCTACGAAAAGGACAGGATCAAAGACGACCCCATGGAGATGGCTGAGTATATACTCACCGAATGCAAGGGCTTCACTATGCCCGGATGGGAGCCCGAGAGGATGGCGGGGCTGAAGGAGCTCTTCGCCCGCTACGCCGACGTGGACAAGGAGAAGCTCTGGGAACACCTGAAGTACTTCCTGGAGGCGATCATGCCCGTATGCCGCGAGTGCGGCATAAAGATGGCCATACATCCCGACGATCCCCCCTGGGACATATTCGGTCTGCCCCGTCTGATCACGGACGAGGCTGCGGTGACCCGTCTGCTGACTATGGTAGACGACCCGTATAACTGTCTGACGCTGTGCTCGGGCTCTCTGGGCTCATCGCCCAAGAACGTGGTGGCAGACATCGCCCGCCGCCATACCGACCGCATCCCCTTCGCGCATATACGAAACGTACACAGGTACGAGAACGGTGACTTCACCGAGGTGTCACACCGCGACCGTGACGGCGATGTGGGCGTGCTTGACATCATCAAGGCGCTGTACGACAACGGCTTTGAAGGGTATATCCGTCCCGACCATGGCAGACATATATGGGGCGAGAAGTGCCGCCCGGGCTACGGGCTCTACGACCGTGCACTGGGGATCATGTACATCCTCGGCGCATGGGACACGCTCGATAAGCTCAAGAGCTGAGGATACTGCATGACAGGATCGGCTGGGGCGTCCCTTCGGGCCGTGCTCATGACCGATATCACATTTCACCTCTCAGAGGGGGTATAGACATTGAAGCTCACACTTGAAGGGATATCTGGGACCCGGATCCCCGAGGGGATATCCCTCCCACAGTACGACATAGCGCAGGTGCGCAGGGACACTCTGTCTGCGCCGGAATGGATCCATTTCGGATGCGGCAATATCTTCCGCGGGTATATCGCGCGTCTCGCTGACGACCTGATAGCCGCGGGGCATATGCACACAGGCATCATAGCCGCAGGTTTTTTCAACACGGAAGCCATCGACAAGGTGTTCGCTCCCCATGACGATCTGTGCCTGTCCGTAGGCCTTCGCACCGACGGTACCCGCACTATGCGCGTCATAGGAAGTATAGCCCGCTCTGCGGCTTGTATCGGAGAGGGCTGGGACGAGATGAAGGGATATCTCCTGTCTCCGTCCCTGAAGATGATATCCCTCACGATCACCGAGAAGGGCTACGCCGTCCGCGACACCAAGGGAGCTCTGCTCCCCGCTGCCGAGGCTGATATCAGCGCAGGTCCCGACGGAGAGCTGTCCACCGCCATGGGCAAGCTCTGCGCTCTGCTGCTGTGGCGGCGCCGTAATAGCGGCGGTCCCGTAGCGGTATGTAGTATGGACAACTGCAGCCATAACGGACACAAGCTCCGCGAGAGCTTATCCACCATAGCAAAGGGCTGGCAGGACAAGGGATATGCCGACGATAAAGACATCAGGTACATCTCCGGGGAGCTCACCTTCCCCTGCAGTATGATCGACAAGATCACCCCTGCTCCCGACGCAGCTGTCGCCGAGGAGCTCACACGCATGGGGATAGAGGATATGCAGCCCGTGATCACCGGAAGGGGCACCCGTCTGGCTCCCTATGTCAATGCGGAGATACCCGAGTATCTGGTGATGGAGGATCTGTTCCCCGCTGGGAAGATCCCGCTGGACAAGGCAGGAGTATACCTGACAGATCTTGCCACCGTGGAGAAGACCGAGCACATGAAGGTATGCGCGTGTCTCAACCCTCTGCATACGTTCCTTGCCATATTCGGCTGCCTGCTGGGATATACACGCATATACGAGGAGATGGCAGACGAAGATCTGCAGTACCTGGTGCGCCGTCTGGGCTATGAGGAAGGGCTCCCTGCAGTGGAGGCCCCGGATATCATATCCCCCGAGGATTTCCTGAAGGAGGTCATAGAGGTACGCCTCCCCAACCCGTCTCTCCCGGATACCCCTCAGCGCATAGCATCCGACACCAGCCAGAAGATACCCATACGCTTCGGCCAGACGATCAGAGCGCATATCGAGAAGGGCGACATCATGTCCCTCACCGTGGTACCGCTGGCTATCGCGGGATGGCTGCGCTATCTCACAGGCATAGACGACAAGGGCGAGCCTATGGAGATCAGCCCCGACCCGCTGCTCCCCATGCTGCGCGAGATCGTGTCCCCCGAATGGTACACGGTGGAGCATGGTCTCACCGACGCCACCTCCGAGAAGGTATGCGAGCTGCTCCGCAATGAGCAGATCTTCGGCGCAGATCTGGTGGAGGCAGGCCTGTCCGACAGGATACTCACCCATCTGGACGATATGCTGTCCTATCCGGGCGCTGTACGCGCAGAGCTGACCTATGCAAGATAGCCGCAGGCGTTCGGTCCCGCGGATCTGACGGATCTGTACGTTGGATGCTCCCCTGTCCCGTTAGATACGATCCACCAAATTTTGTCAAAAAACATATGCTTTTTAATTGATTTTTGCCGATCCTATCATATTGTATTTACAAAGACAAAAAAAAGTGCTATCATGTGACTGTGGATAAGGAAGGAAAATTGGTTATAATGACAGCGTAATATAACACATGTATGTTGGTCTAAGGAAGACAGCGTACAAAAAGTATGGAGGTAAACTACAATGAGCAAAAGAAGATCATTGGCAGCTTTTGCGGCAGCAGTCTTCGTGATGTCATCACTGGCTGGATGCGGCGGAGGCTCGACCGGCACACCCGCCACCACTACTGCTGCTAACAACGCAGGCGGCGACACTACTACCGCAGCTGCTGCAGCAGACACTCAGGCACCTGCTAACAACGATGCAGGCGGCGACGCTACCGAAGCTCCCGCAGCTGAGCCCGCAGCAAGCGGCGACATCAAGGAGTTCACAGCTTTCTATGCTGTACCCGGCAATGAGCTCAACGACGGCAACGACGTTGAAGAGATCATCGCTCAGAAGATCGGCGCACGCTGCAAGCAGACATGGCTCACAGGTCAGACCGCAGATGAGGCTATCGGCGTTATGATCGCAGGCGGTGAGTATCCTGACTTCATCGACGCTTCCACAGGTTCTCAGCAGCTCATAGATGCAGGCGGATGCATCCCTATCGATGAGTACTGGGATGGTTATGACAACCTGAAGAACTTCTGGACAGAAGAGCAGTGGAACTCCGTAAGAGCTGAAGATGGTCACATCTACATCATCCCTCAGTTCGGTAACCGCTGGATGTATGATACAGAGACCACTCACAACGATGAGGCTTTCTGGATCCAGGTAAGAGTACTTGAGTGGGCTGGTTATCCCAAGATCACCACTCTCGATCAGTACTTCCAGGTGATCGAGGACTATATCGCAGCTAATCCTACGATGGCTGACGGAAAAACTCCCAATATCGGTTATGAGATACTCTCCGATGACTGGCGTTATTTCTGCCTCGAGAACGCACCCTTCTTCCTCGATGGTTATCCGAACGACGGTTGTATCATCGTTGACAGAGATACACATCAGGCTATCGACTACAATACCACTCCCACAGCTAAGAGATATTTCCAGAAGCTCAATGAGGAGTATAAGAAGGGCATCGTAGATCCCGAGACCTTCACCATGAAGTACGACCAGTACATCTCCAAGCTCTCTACCGGCGCAGTTTGCGGTATGGTAGACCAGCACTGGGACTTCAACGACGGCGAGCTCGCTATAAAGAAGCTCGGTCTCGATGAGTGCACATATGTGCCTCTCGGCATCGTTATCGATGAGGGCGTAGTTGAGCATTATCATTCTCCTGCAGCTCTCGACGTTTCCAACGGCGTTTCCATCACTACTTCCTGCAAGGATATCCCCGGTGCTCTCAAGTTCATGGACGATCTCCTTTCTCCTGAGATCCTCACTCTCCGTAACTGGGGCGTAGAGGGCGAAGATTACCTCGTAGGCGATGACGGTCTCTACTATCGCACCGATGAGATGAGAGCTAACGCTAACGACCAGGCTTACATCAACAAGCATCTCTGCTCTTACAGCTACTTCCCCAACTACAGCGGTATGGATCACGACGGCATCAACGCTGCATCCCCTCAGTATCAGCCCAAGGAGTTCTATGACTCCCTCAAGGAACCCGTTAAGAAGTGCTTCGACGCTTACGGCGTTGAGACCTACGTTCAGTTCCTGAACAAGGCTGAAGGCACAAACGAGCCTTGGTATCCTATGTGGTCTTGGTCCAACAACCTGACCTCCGACACCGACGAGGGCTTTGTATGGGCTAACATGGCTGAAGTAAAGCATGAGTACCTGCCTAAGGTAGTTATGTCCGACGACTTCGAGGCCGGCTGGGATGAGTACATGAAGCAGTACAGCAGCAGATGCGACATCGATGTCTTCCTCAACGCAGCAAACGCTGAGATCCAGAGACGTATCGACGTTGCTAACGGCAACTGATCATGAGTTAAGTCTCAATAGACCTTAATGATATAGGGCAGGTACGTCCTGCCCTATACCTTTACACAAAAGTTTACAAGAGATACGATCAACGGCGCGTCCGGCGCACGTCACTACGTTTATGAGCGGTGGTAATATGAAAGATAATGCGGCTGGTCTCGGACAGACTCTCACCAAGGGACCCCGAACACTGATAAACAAAAAGCTCCTCAAGAACCAGAGGACGCTGATCCTTATGGGCATACCTTTTGCGATATATGCCATAATATTCTGCTACGTCCCCCTCTTCGGCTGGATCATGGCTTTCCAGAACTATAAGCCCAAGGACGGACTGTGGCATTCCAAGTTCGTAGGTCTCCTCAAGTTCAAGAGACTGTTCGGCGATGATGTGTTCCTCAAGACCATCAGGAACACCTTCTGCATGGGTGCCATGAACCTCGTGTTCGGCACGGTCTGCGCCATCGCCTTCGCGATACTCCTCAATGAGTTCTGGACCGTCAAGGGCAAGAAGGTAGTCCAGACCATCTCCTACCTCCCCCACTTCCTCTCATGGATCATCGTTACAGGTATCTGCTTCGATGTGCTCTCCATGGACAACGGTATCATCAATGAAGTGCTGGTAGGACTTCACATCATCAAGGAGCCTGTCATCTGGCTGGCACACCCGAAATACTTCTGGTGGATCGTCACCTTCTCCAACCTGTGGAAGGAGACCGGCTGGAACAGTATCATCTACCTTGCAGCTATCACATCCATCAACCCCGACCTGTACGAAGCTGCATCCATAGACGGTGCAGGCAGACTTTCCAAGATATGGCATATCACTCTCCCCGGTCTTAAGCCCACTATCATGATACTCCTTATCATGAACATAGGTAACGTGCTCAACGCCGGATTCGAAGTACAGTACCTGCTGGGCAACGGTCTGGTACAGAGCGTATCGCAGACCATCGACATCTACGTGCTCAAGTTCGGTATCTCCAACGGTGACTACTCACTGGGTACCGCGGCCGGTATATTCAAGAGCGTGGTAAGTATAGCTCTGATAGCCATCGCCAACTTTGGTGCGAAGGCTGCCGGCGAAGAGTCCCTGTTCTGATCGGAGGTATATCATGGTAGAACGTAAAGATCAGATACAGGACCGTGTGGTAAGATCCACAAAGAAGGCTGAGCCCATAGAGAGCCGCGCAAAGAGCGCCGAGGAGATCACCGGCAATCAGAGCCTCTTCTCCAGACGCACCACGGGCGATATCATATTCGACTCGATCAACACAGTCATCATGCTGCTGTTCACGGCTATAATGCTCTATCCCCTCATAAACACCGTGGCTATGTCGTTCAACGACGGTCTCGATGCGCTCAGAGGCGGCATACACCTTCTGCCCCGTGAATTCACATGGAAGAACTATGAGACGGTGCTCGCAAAGCAGGGCATGGCAGACGGCGCGAAGATCTCCGTACTGCGTACCGTGATCGGTACAGTCTCCTCCACGCTGTGTACCGCGCTCCTGGCGTATGTGCTCAGCCGCAAGAACTTCATATTCAAGAAGCCCCTCTCCATGCTGTACGTCGTAACGATGTACGTCAACGGCGGACTTATCCCCGTATTCCTGGTGTATAAGTCCCTCCACCTTACCAACAGCTTCTGGGTATACATCATCCCCGGTATGGTGAGCGCATGGAACATGCTGGTGCTCCGCACGTACATGAACGGCATCCCCGAGAGCCTCAGCGAATCCGCCGAGCTCGACGGTGCAGGCCACTTCACGATATTCTTCAAGATCATATTCCCTCTCTCGATGCCCGTTATCGCCTGCGTTTCGCTGTTCACAGCAGTTGGTCAGTGGAACTCCTGGTTCGATGCGATGCTGTACAACAGAATGAGCGACAAGCTCACCACGCTCCAGTACGAGCTGATGAAGCTGCTCTCCTCCGTTACCAACAACAACGCCAACGTCGAGACCATGAAGAACGCAAACAACGTAGTAACGCCCCGTACCATGAGAGCCGCAGCTACCGTTGTCACCGCGCTCCCCATCGTATGCCTCTATCCTTTCCTGCAGAGATACTTCGTTGCAGGTATGACCATAGGCGGCGTAAAGGAATAAGATGCGGATATCCTAAGCTTTTAGATACCCGAAAAGATCCCCCGAGCGTTAGAGCGCTCGGGGGCTTATCTACTTCTCTGTATACAGGTCAGAAAACAGTGTCTATATAATACTTTCAGATCCTAATATAGTTTCGCTGAAAAGGGACAAGGGACAAGAGACAAGGGACAAGAGATGCGACTGCTGACGCAGTCGCCAGGAAATGTGTGGCTATCGCCACATCCCAAATGGGGGCTGCTGCCCCCATACCCCCGCCGATCCGGTGTGGACCGATGTTTCCTCAGCCCTCGATATGATGATATCTATCGCTTCTTCAACGATGCTCTCGATATCCTTTGTACCGTCTATCACATGATCGGAGGATGGTGACACAGTTTCAAGGTAGTAAACATATACAGTTCTTGCATATTTCAGATACTGATCCATCTCATCAGCTCAGCACACGTTACATACCCTGACGTACAGCGTGCATCGTATAAAGCAAAAGAACGCTGTACATCCAGCGTTCTTTTAGTAGCTCAGATCGTATGCGGATACCTCTCCTGCCCTCTTCGGGTAGCTGCCCACGTACTTGTCGCCGGGCTTGCCGGACCAGCGTGCATCCTGGGGTACTCCTCTGATGTTCACGGATATAGACGCATACCCCGCCTTGGAGGACTTGCTCCCCATAGACTTGAGCAGCGCATCCTCAAGATGCTTCCCGTCGTAGGTCACCTCATCGGGTATCTTCTTCGACTTCAGGCATATCTCGTTGTAGTTGCCCACGCTCACAGGCGCATCGTTATTGCTGCTGAACACACAGTACTCCGCGGCGGCCTCGAAGGACAGCTTCGCGTTGGTATTGGCGGTGGACAGCTTAGACTTGGATATGTAGCTGATGAGCGTAGGCACAAGGATGATGGCCAGTACTCCGACTATCACCACGACCACGACCACCTCTATGAGCGTGAACCCCTTTGCTCTCGCATAGCTATGCACCATACGATGTCCTTTCTGCCTATGTCAGGTACCTATTCCGGCTGTCTGCTTCTCACTGTACTCGCCGGGATAATGCCCTACATACAGCTCAGTGGAGTTCTTGGCCCACTTGGAATCCTCGGCTATGCCCGAGCCGTTTTCAACAAGGTGATCATAGACTGCGTCGAGGCTTTCGTAATCGGATATTTTAATTTTTTCCACGCCTCTGCCGCAGCAGTCGTCGGCGGGCTTGGAAATAAAGACGTCAAGACCCT
>JAFYEQ010000350.1 GCA_017544185.1 Oscillospiraceae bacterium | reverse complement strand
GTGTACTATCACACGCTGAGCAGGCATGATGCGCAGATCCAGACCGCCTACCGTGTCGGCAGCTATGAAGCCGTCGTCACGCACGTCGGTGCATATAAGTCCCACCTTGTCCATATGCGCATCTATCAGCACATGAGGCCTGTCAGCGGACCTTTTGCCGAAGTGAGCCAGCACATTGCCGCCCCGCAGCTCCACATCATCGGTATATCTGCGCATGATGTCCGCTGCCATGTCTGCCACAGCTCCCTCGGAGCCCGACACACCGTCGGCATCGGCCAGCGTCTTTATCAGTTCCTTAAATCTGGATATATCCATTACAGTGCCTTTACCAGCGACTTGAAGTGGTCGCCCCTCTCCTCGAACATACGGTACATATCGAAGCTCGCACACGCAGGCGACAGAGATACGATATCACCGCTCACCGCCCTATCATGTGCGGTCTTCACGGCCTCATCCATGGTATCCACCACGATCATCTCGGGGTTCCCCTCGGTATAGTTCGCAGCACGCATCACAGCGTCCCTGATCTTGAACTTGGTCTGGCCCAGGAGTATCAGGAGCTTCACCTTCTCGCATACCAGCTCTGCCATGGGATCGAAGGATATGCCCTTGTCGGAGCCGCCCATGATCATGATCTGCTTCTGCTCAAAGGTGTTGAGGCAGGCGATGACACGAGTGGGGCTGGATGCGATGGAATTGTTGTAGTACTTTACTCCGTCCAGCTCGCGCACCAGCTCTATGCGGTGCTCCACGCCGCCGAACTCCTTTGCCACGGTACGCACCGTCTCGAGAGCTATCTTCCCGTGGGTGAGAGCTATCGTTGTGAGGTAGTTCTCCACGTTGTGCATACCGGGTATGCGTATGTCATGCATATCGACTATGGGCGTCACGGTACCGTGATCGTTATATACCAGCATATCTCCGTCCAGGTACGCGCCGTTGTCCACCTTGGAGAAGCGGCTGAAGTATCTCAGATCCCCGCGCACCAGCGGTGAGAGATCTCTTGCGGTCTGGTTGTCGTATGAAAGCACGGACACGGAGAATGCGTTCTGATGAAGGAGTATATTTGCCTTGGAATCTATATACTCCTGCATATCCTTATGTACGTTCAGATGATTGGGGGTAATATTGGTTATGGCAGCGTACTGCGGCGACGACCTCATTGAGATCAGCTGGAAGCTGGAGAGCTCCACCACTGCCACATCATCCGGCGTGATATCCTCTATTATGGGGAGCAGCGCTCTGCCTATATTGCCGCCCTTGTGTACCCTCTTGCCCTCATGGGCGAAAAGCTCCGCCACGATAGTAGTGGTGGTGGTCTTGCCGTCGGAGCCTGTCAGTGCGTATATAGGGCAGGGACACAGGTCGAAGAAGACCTCCATCTCGCTGGTGACCACCGTGCCATGCTGTCTTGCAGCGGTGAGCACAGGTGAGAGATAGTACATGCCCGGGGTGCGGAACACCACATCGTATCTGCCCGACTCTATGCCGTCCAGATAGCCCTCGCCCAACTCGAACTTGGCGCCCGCAGCGCTCAGCTCGTCGTATTCCTTCATGGCCTCGCGGCTCTTTTTATCACATACCGTCACATCGAGCCCCTTTGACAGGAACATCTTGATCAGGTCGGTATGGCTCACTCCCACGCCGATGAAGGCTGTCTTCTTGGTCTTCAGCCCGTGGAAGAACGACTGTATCATATCCATTATCATGATCCTTTCGCTCAACATCATATCTTTTTCATTATACCACACCGCATCGCAAAAATCAAGTATTTTAACGAAAAAAGGGAACAGGGCGCCCCTCGCGGAGCTCTCCTGTCCCATGATGCCGTCATAGCACTTCCGTCGACCTGTCCTTCCATTTCATGTCCCATATACGGTATATATCCTCCCGCACCGAAGGACGGATAAGATACATCGTCAGTGCCGCATACACCACATCCATAATGACCAGCTGTATGATATCCGATGTCGACATGAACGCGCCATCCGCCACCGTACCGCCCTCATTGATCAGAGTGACGAACATGAACTGTCCGAAGTCGTAGAGCGCATGCATGATCATACCGGGTATAAGGTTCCCCGAACGCATGAACAGCGCACACATAAGGCATCCCATAAAGAAGGCATTGATGCACTGCATCACCGTAAAGAAGAGATCCTGACCGTTCAGCGCATTGAGCATATGTATCAGCGCGAAGACAGCCGAGGATAAAACGATCACGGGGAGCAGCTTTTTCTCCTTGTTCGCACGCCACTGACGCATTAGATACGATGCGGTCATGCCGCGGTATATCGTTTCCTCATATACGCCTGCCATGATAGCACCGACGCAGTTGACGGCCGCGGGAAAGCCTACGGGATCCTTGGTGATGAAGGCATTGGCTATATGTGTCACCGCGCAGAACGCCACTGCGTAGCCGATGCCGATCAGCAGCCACTTACCGACCTTGTCTCCACCATGAAGGCCACCCTCATATTCCGGATAGAAGTGCCG
>JAFYEQ010000349.1 GCA_017544185.1 Oscillospiraceae bacterium | reverse complement strand
GCACGGCTCTCCGTGCCCTCATCCATAAAGAACGTGAAGTCGGGGGTGTACGCGCCGAAGCCCGCGTTGTAGGTCACAGCGGTGTATGTTACCCCCGTGGACGCCTTCATATCCGTGCCGTCCTGTGTGGGGAGCTGCACGTTGTCCTCGATGCGGGAATAGGTCAGGAAGACATATGCCAGATACCCGCCCACAACGACTATCACTGCCACCAATAATGTCAGCGGTATCTTCCACCATTTGAACTTCTTCATACCGGTCCTCATCAAAGCTTAGCGACCAGCTCGATCTCAGCGAGCACGCCTGCGGGGAGCTTAGATACCTCTACGCAGGATCTGGCGGGCTTGCCCGTGAAGTACTGGGCGTAGATCTCGTTGAACTGTGGGAAGTAGCTCATATTGGTCAGGAAGCAGGTGGTCTTCACCACATCCGCGAAGGTGAGCCCCGACGCCGCAAGGACTGCCGACAGGTTGCGGCAGATCTGATGTGTCTGTTCCTCGATCCCCTGAGCGGTGACAGTGCCGGTGGCAGGGTCTATGGCTATCTGTCCCGATGTGAACAGGAAGCCGTTGGCCTTGACTGCCTGAGAATAAGGCCCGATAGCCTTGGGTGCGTTCTCTGTATAGATCTTTTCCATGGTATACATCCTTTCATCGTATGATCCATAAGTCGATGGATACATTATAGCAGACCGCGCCGCAAAATGCAAGAGGATCTTTGAAAAAAGCAGATCAGAGTAGAAGTACACCTGTGTATGCGCCCATGGACCGCGGTGTATTGTGGGCGCATTGTGTAGGGGCGCACCTGCGTGTGCGCCCTTTGAGCTGGGAGGGCTGACACGCAGGTCAGCCCCTACCAGATCTATGTTCACTTTATCTCAACTCTCCCGTAACTCCTGATTTGATATCATATTCGTCATAATGCATATCATTTATTGCGATGATCATCATATTTTGCTATTGACAAACGTCTTCGGATGTAGTATGATATAGATATCTGAAAACGTTTACAAAAGGAGCGGCTCATAATGATCAGGAACAGACACCTTGCGGCGTTCGCTGTCATGCTCATGGCAGTATCATCCACTGCGTGTAACTATATGGGGCAGCCTATGGAGACTACCCGTGCCATAACTCAGCCTCATCCCGAGACCACTACTGCCGAGGAGACCATAGCCTCTCCCACGGCGGCACCTACAGAGACCACGGAAGCGGCAGAGGAGACCGAGCCTGCAGCCGATGGCCCTTCGGCCAAGGACAAAAAGCCGCCCGTGGATACAGCATCCATGACAGCGTTGGAGCTGTCAAAGCTCATGGGCAACGGTATAGATCTGGGCAATACCCATGAGGCCTACGGCCATGGCAGCCATCCCTACGGCACGGAGCCTACTGTCTTCGAGGGCCTGTGGGGGCAGCCTGTCACTACGCCTCAGATCATACAGGGCATGAAGGATGCGGGCTTCGACTGCGTTCGCGTGCCTGTGGCGTGGACCAACGCCATGGACTACGAGAGCGGCGACTATACCATAGATCCTGCCTTCCTGGACCGTATCGAAGAGGTCATAGGCTACTGCATCGATGCGGATATGTACGTTATCGTCAATGACCACTGGGACGGCTCCTGGTGGGGGATGTTCGGCTCCGCAGATCAGGCCACACGAGATAAGGCCATGGATATGTACGTATCCATGTGGACCCAGATCGCCGACAGATATAAGGACTATTCGGACTATCTGATATTCGAGAGCGCCAATGAGGAGCTGGGCGACCGCCTCAACGACAAGGACGTGGCAAAGGATTCCGGCGCTCTTTCTACCGCAGAGTGCTACGAGACCACGAACCTGATCAATCAGACCTTCGTTGATACTGTACGTGCTCAGGGCGGCAACAACGACAAGCGCTTCCTGCTGATCGCGGGCTACAATACCGACATCGGACGCACCTGCAACAGTGCGTACAAGATGCCGACGGATACCGCCGATCATAAGCTGTTCGTGTCGGTACACTACTATACGCCTTCGGACTACTGTCTCTTCGGAAGCGTCTCCCACTGGGGCAATACCCGCCAGTACGAGGAGATGGATACGAACCTGGAGATGATGACCAAGTTCACGGAACAGGGCTACGGCGTCATCATCGGTGAGTACGGTGTACTCACGGGAGGCGGCAGCACTCCGAGAGAGGACTGGCAGCTCTGGTTCGACAACTTCATCGCCAACTGCGACCTGTACAACTATGTACCTGTATTATGGGACTGCAACGACCTGTACAACAAGAGCAAGTGCGAGATCGCGGATCCTGATGTGAAGGAGTTCTTCCTCAGCCACAGCAATGCTGCTCGTGAGGGCATGAGCGACGAGGATATATCTGCACAGGCTATGGAGATCATGGAGGACGGGCTCGAAAAGTCCGCCAAGAGGGTAGCCGACGCCGATGATATACCCTATTCCGATGATACCTCGGTAGCATGGATCATGTATCAGTCGGCTGACTGGTCGATCGCGTACAGCGTGGGCGACAAGTACGATCCCACTGCCAAGGCTGACGGTACAAAGGCCACCAACGCTCTTATCACAGGTCCCGGGGAGTACACCATAGGTCTTGACTTCACCGAGGCGGGCAAGCCCAAGGGCATCGCGTTCTCCGCTATAGGCATATCCAACGGCGAACAGTTCTATCCCAACTCTGTCATAGACATCAAGTCCGTAAAGATCAACGGTGAGGAGACTGCCTTCGAGGGCAAGCCGTACACGTCATCGGATGATGGCAAGTGTACCCGTGTGAACCTGTACAACGGCTGGGTAGGCAAAGTGCCGGACTCCGCCCGTACCGCAGACGGCAGCATTGACGGCATCACCGCTACACCGCTGATCGTCAACGAGAAGACCACTATCAAGACGATCGAGATCACCTTCGAGCTGATCGTCAAGTGACACTGATATAGTTATACTTCGGGGCGCACCTTTGAGTGCGCCCTTTGTGCATGAGGTGTTCATACATTATCTCTTGACACAGGGATCTTGATATGTTATAATAAGTTG
>JAFYEQ010000348.1 GCA_017544185.1 Oscillospiraceae bacterium | reverse complement strand
TGGGCATAGAGCAGTCTATCATGCGTCAGCGCGTGGATGAAGCCCTCGAAGCGGTGGGCATGTCCGAATTCAAGGAGCACGCACCGTCGCAGCTCTCGGGCGGTCAGAAGCAGCGTATAGCCATCGCGGGCGTGATAGCGATGCGTCCTGACTGTATAGTGCTCGATGAGCCCACGGCCATGCTCGATCCTGCGGGAAGACGTGAGGTCATGAAGACCATACGCCGTCTCAACAAGGAGAACGGCGTCACCATAGTGCTCATAACGCATTATATGGATGAGGCAGCCAAGGCAGACCGTATAGTCGTCATGGACGAAGGCAAAGTCATGCTCGATGATATACCGAGCAATGTATTCTCGAACGTGGATATGCTCAAGAGCATCGGACTCGATGTGCCGCAGTCCACACAGCTCATGTACGTTATGAAGCATAACGGCTTTGATACGGCGGATACGCATATCATAGACGAGCAGGGCTGCGCAGAGTATCTGTATGAGCTCCTGAAATGATACGAAAACACGGTATCACTTTATTTTATACTGTTTATCATGATACATACACATAGATGAGCTATGATATATCATGGCTCACAGCGGTATGCTCACCGGAGGGTCGGTCGATGATACGAACTGAAAAGCTCACATATACCTACAGTCAGGGCACTCCCTTTGAAAAGACGGCAGTGGATAATGTAGATCTGCACATAGAAGAGGGAGCGTTCGTAGGTATCATAGGTCATACCGGCTCGGGCAAGTCTACGCTGATACAGCACCTGAACGGACTGATCAAGCCCACATCGGGCAAGGTATATATAGACGGAGAGGATATCCACGGCAAGAACGTAAAGCTGAGGGATATACGCTTCAAGGTGGGACTGGTGTTCCAGTACCCCGAATACCAGATCTTCGAGGAGACCGTATCCAAGGATATCGCCTTCGGTCCTAAGAATATGGGACTGAGCGAGGAAGAGATAAACACAAGGGTGAGAGAGGCCGCTGCCATGGTAGGAGTGGGCGAAGAACTTCTCGACCGCTCCCCTTTCGAACTGTCGGGCGGTCAGAAGCGAAGAGTCGCCATAGCGGGAGTCATGGCTATGCGCCCGAAGGTGCTCATCCTCGATGAGCCCACTGCAGGTCTGGATCCCAAGGGGCGTGAGGTGATACTCGACCAGATCAAAGAGTATCATCAGAGATCGCATACCACAGTACTGCTGGTATCCCATAGTATGGAGGACGTGGCTCGCTTCGCGGAGAAGATCCTCGTCATGAACAAGGGCAAGGTGTTCTGCTACGATACCCCTCCCAATGTGTTCACAAGAGCCGATGAGATAGCTTCCATAGGACTGTCCGTGCCTCAGGTGACGAAGGTGTTCGGCTTGCTCCGCAGCAAGGGCATAGATATACGTCAGGACGTATATACTGTTGATTTTGCCATGAAGACCATCAAAGAATATCTCGAACAGAAAGGTCGGTGATCTGATGCTCAAGGATATAACCATCGGTCAGTATTTCCCCGGCGATTCTGTCGTGCATAAGCTGGATGCAAGGTTCAAGCTGCTGATCACCGCGATATTCATCGTGATGCTCTTCTCTGCAGATACCTTCCCCGGGCTCGGTATAGCTCTGGTGTTCTTCGTGATATCCTTCATCGCTTCAAGGCTCTCTCCGAAGCTGATGATCAAGAGCATGAAGCCGATCATACCCGTGATCATAATAACATCTATACTGAATATATTCTTTATCGAAGGCGTCCCCCTGATAAGCATATACAAATTCCGTCTCACGGACAACGGCCTTCGCACATCGGGCTTCATGATCGTGCGCCTCATAGCACTTATATGCGGCTCGTCACTGTTGACCTATACTACATCGCCTATCGTTCTGACCGACGCCATAGAGCAGATACTCAGGCCTCTCACGAAGATAAAGTTCCCAGCTCATGAGCTGGCCATGATGATGACGATAGCACTGCGATTCATACCCACTCTTCTGGAGGAGACCGACAAGATCATGTCTGCTCAGAAGGCAAGAGGCGCAGAGCTGGACTCGGGTCCCTTCCTGCAGCGTGCCAAGGCGCTCATACCCATACTTATACCTCTCTTCGTGTCCTCATTCAGACGTGCTGAGGAGCTGGCGCTGGCTATGGAATGCAGATGCTACAACGGCGGAGAAGGACGTACCAAGCTGAAGACTTTGGTGTCGGGCGGTAAGGACTATCTGGCACTGTCCATATCCATACTGTTCCTGTGTGCAGTCATGGTCATAGATATGGGAAGGCTCGGTGTGGCATGAGGAACATACGTATGACCGTCTCCTTCGTAGGGACGGCATATCATGGTTTCCAGCGACAGAAGAACGCATTGGCCGTGCAGAATGTCATAGAGGATGCTCTCACGGCTATACTTGGTCAGCAGACCCTTATCGTCGGCTGTTCCAGGACTGATACGGGAGTACATGCGAGAGAGTTCTGTCTCTCGTTCCGCACCTCGTGCAGCATACCCTGTGAAGGGCTTGTCAAAGCCATGAACGGCATGCTCCCCGGGGATATAGCCGTAAGGGACTGCTGTGATGCGGATGATGGGTTCCATGCGAGGTACTCATGCATCGGCAAGGAGTATGAATATCTGATATATACAGGGCCTACGCGAGACCCGTTTTGGCATGACAGGGCGCTGTATTACCCGTACAGCTTCAGGACGGATACTGTAAGGTATGCGGCCTCGTTCTTTGAGGGACGGCATGACTTCACATCCTTCTGTGGGGCAGACGGTCTCAAGGAGGACAACTGCCGTACTGTGACCGCTACCTCGGTCACAAAAAGCGATGATATGATATCTGTACGCATATCCGCTGACGGTTTCCTGTACAATATGGTGCGCATAATAGTCGGCACTCTCATAGATGTGAACGAAGGCAGAAAAGCTCCCGACAGCATCCCCGTCATAATAGACGGGCGGGACAGGAGCCTTGCAGGGGCTACCGCACCGTCCCATGGCCTTTATCTGAACAGGGTGTTCTATCCTTAAGAGCTATGAACGCTCACTGATATCCTTTGAAAGCAGGTGATGATATGGCTACGACAGATGTTTCCGAGCTTCGTAAACGCGACAAGAGAAAAGCTGTGATACTTATCGTAACAGTGGTATTCATCACTGCTGTCGTGCTCATAGCAATATTCACCAAGGACAAGTGGCTCCCCGCTCTCAAGGAGACCAATGATCAGCCCGTTGCCACGGGCATCGTGGAGGAGGCAGAGCTCTCGGAGGGAAACTTCCCGCTGAAGATAAACAGCGGCATGGGATATCAGCTCATGACGCTGGGTACAGATCTGGCGCTCCTTGATGATTCATCGTTCCATCTGTACAATTCCGATGGCAAGGTGATGCTCGAACAGCGTCATACCTACGCCAATCCCATACTCTGTACATCAAAGAACAAGGCTCTGATATACGATGTGGGCGGTACGCAGTTCAGGCTCCTTGGCAGGAGCAAGCAGATATACGAGAAAGCTACTGATGGTGTCATATACCTTGCCAGACTGTCTGAGAACGATCTGGCAGCGGTCGTGACCAGATCCGATCAGTGTCTTTCACAGCTGGACGTATACAACGATAAATGTGTGGTAGTATTCACATATTACTCTTCGGACAGCAGGATCATGGATATAGAGTTCAACAAGAGCGGCAACGGCTGTATCATCACAGTGCTCGATGTGGTGGACGGAGAGCTCACCTCCAGGATGCTCTGCTATAATTTCAGCGCAGATGTGCCCCTATGGCAGAGCGAGAGCGTGGATACTCTTGCTATGGATGTACGCTGGTATGACAATGATACCATCGCCATGATCGGTGACACCAGGTATGCCCTCTTTGACTCTACCGGCAAAAAGTTGTCGGAGCATGTCTACAATGCTCCTATAAAGGACTATTCTTCTGCAGGAGAGCTGGCTGCAGTAGTCACTGAGAACACAGATCTCAGACGTACTATGCTGGCTATATTCTCCCCCGGCAAGTCTCCCGTTGAGATAAAGCTGGAGGCGGAGGAGAACGATGTGTATATCAGCGGCAGTTCTATATACGTGCTCACCAGTGAGTATATCTATATCTACGATCCCGACGGCATAAAGTCGGCAAGGATCAAGCTGCGAGATCAGTTCGGTGATATTTGCAAGAGCGGCAAGTACATCTATCTGCTCGGATATGACAGTGTGAGCCGCATAGAATTCGTGAACTCATAAACAGGGATGGATATGGATCTTAGTTACAGCTATATATACGACATAGCGGTGGTGATACTGCTGCTGATCGGCATCATGTCGGGATACAGGAAGGGCGCTCTGAGGATGGTGCTGTCCATAGCGTTCACGCTCATATCCGTAGGTGCCGCCACGTTCCTCTCTTCCGACAGGAACTGTGAGATGTTGTATGACCGTTACATAAAGGACAATGTAGTAAAGATATGTACCGATGCGGTGAACGACTCGATCTGGAAAGCCAAGGAAGAGATAGCAGAACAGACCAAGAGTGTTGTCGATTCGATACCTGACGCTGTCGGTGAGCCCGAAGGAAAGATACATGATATCACCAGCGAC
>JAFYEQ010000347.1 GCA_017544185.1 Oscillospiraceae bacterium | reverse complement strand
GTTTATACATATATCGGTCCTTATCAAGCATTGGTCAGCAGGATCTCACGACGGTCATACTATCAGCATAGCATCGCCGAAGGAGAAGAAGCGGTAGCGCTCATCCACTGCGGTCTTGTATGCGAGCATGGTCTTCTCATACCCCAAAAATGCGGATACCAGCATGATCAGCGTGCTCTCGGGGAGATGGAAGTTGGTGATCAGTCCATCTATCACCTTGAACTTATAGCCCGGGTATATGAATATGGACGTATCCCCGGAATAGGCCTTGTCCTCGGGCATACCTATGCTCTCCAGAGTACGGCATGACGTGGTGCCTACGGCTATGACCCTGCCGCCCCTTTCCTTGGTGCGGCGTATGGCCTCAGCGGTCTCGCGGGGCATATAGTAGCTCTCGGTATGCATGAGATGATCGGCTATACGGTCCTCCTTCACGGGACGGAAGGTGCCCAGTCCCACATGGAGCGTCACATAGGCTATATCTATACCGCTCTGACGCAGCTCGTCCATCTGCTCACAGGTGAAGTGCAGGCCTGCGGTAGGTGCGGCAGCGGAGCCGATATCATGGGAGTATACCGTCTGATAACGCTCCTTGTCGGCGAGCTTCTCGGTGATATACGGCGGCAGGGGCATCTGACCTATCTCATCGAGCACAGAATACAGGTCGCCCTCATGCTCGAACCGCGCTATACGGTCGCCATCTTCCACTATATCCACTATCTCCGCTCTCAGCTTGCCACCGCCGAACTCGAAGCGTGAGCCTATCTTCGCCTTCTTGCCGGGACGGCAGAGTATCTCCCATGTATCCAGTTCTAACTGTTTGAGCAGCAGGAACTCGATGAATGAGCCTGTCCCCTCCTTGGTACCGTAGAGCCTTGCGGGGAGCACGCGGGAGTCGTTTACTACCAACAGATCCCCCTCACGAAGATACTTCCCCAGATCGTAGAAATGGGAATGTACTATATCCCCCGTATCCCGGGATACGCTCAGGAGACGCGAGGAATTGCGGGGCTCAACGGGCGTCTGTGCGATCAGCTCCTCGGGCAGATCGTACCAGAAGTCGGAGCGCTTGAGATCTTTAGGGTCGAAGGTGTGCCATACCACATTGTCGCAGTCCCTGAGCGCACGCATGGCTCTTACCGCATGATCCTCGGCCCTATCCTCGTTCTCGGCGTATACGTCTATACGTGCGGAGAGCTCCTCGATGCAGTCATGTAGCGCGTCGGCATTTTGGCCGAAATAGTCGGGCAGCTCCAGCTGTCGCTTTATATGATCGTAGAACGCCGCCTTGTCCAGCGACATATCAAGTGTAAGTCTCATGATCCACCTCAATACAGCTGCGTGAAGGTCTCATAATGGTCGTTGGTATAGTATATCGCCTCGTCCGACCATACTATACGCTCCGCTCCCCTCTTGCCGCCAAAGTAGTTTACATCACATTCGTGATAGTCTCCGTCGGGGAGCACGCCCTCGTAGTTCCCGAAGCGGTCTCCGCCTATGCTCTTGCCGTCGGCATAGCGGTACACGTCGCCTCCCGACCAGCCCAGCTTCTTGAGCTGCTTCTTGGTGATGAAGTTATCGGGGAGAGTGCCGAAGGTGTGTATATACTCAGCCACATCCTCGGGAGAGGTATAGGTGCCGTCACGGTCGATGCCCGCAGGCTTCGTATCCTCCTTGACAGGCTCCTCGTATACGGTGATGTCTTCCTGTGCGGAGGTATCGGGGACGGCCTCGTCATCCACATAGGGAGGATGCTCCTCCGCGGGTATCACCTCGCCGTCTTCGGCAAGATCCTCATCCGTGAGAATCTCGTCCGGAGCATCCGTCTCCTCCGGGATGATGACTTCCTCCGAGATGATCTCGGTATCCTCAGGGGACGTCTCCTCGGATATATCGGCAGACGTATCAGCCGGCGCTGTCGTAGTCTCAGCCGATGTAGTCACGGCAGCTGTGGTCGTGACCGTCGTTGCAGCCGTAGTCGTGGACTGAGCGGGTGCTGTCCTGTTGACGGTACACCCTGTCAGCAGCAGGGCTATGGCAAGTAAAGAGCCTGTTATCCTTTTCATATCTGCTCCTATGCAAAGCACCCCTTTTGATATCAGGGGTGCTCTGTTCGTCGGTGATGATCATATCTCGGGCAGCGGATCTGTATCGGTCTTCGGAGCAGACCTCCAGTCGAGCTTGCCCTCCATGAGAAGTTCGAAGTTGTCGCCGTCGATCTTCTCGTTCTCGATAAGATATCCTGCCAGCTCATCCAGCTGATGACGATAGTCGGTGAGTATCTTCTCACACTCGGCATAAGCCTTGTCTATCAGCTTCTTCACCTCTTCGTCGATAAGAGAAGCGGTGGAATCTGCGAACTGATTGGTATGGCCGTAGTCACGTCCCAGGAATACCTCCTGGCTGCCCGCATAGAGCACAGGACCCAGCTTATCGGAGAAGCCGTAGCGGGTGACCATATCCTTCGCGGTGCGGGTAGCGTCCTGGATATCTCCCGATGCTCCCGTGGTGATATCGTCGAATACCATAGACTCAGCCACACGGCCGCCCATGGACCATACCAGCTGCTGATACATCTTGTTGCGCGTGGTGAAGCGGTCGTCTGTAGTGGGACGTACCATCGTGAAGCCGCCTGCGTGGCCTCTCGGTATGGTAGTGACCATATGCACCTTGTCCACCTCGGAGAGATGGTAGGCTGCCACGGCATGGCCTGCCTCGTGGTATGCAGTGATCTCACGGTCACGGTCGGTGACCAGATGCGATCTCTTCTCGGGGCCTGCCACTACCTTGACGGTAGCCTCTTCTATATCAGCCTCGGTGATGGCCTTGCGGTTGGCTCTTGCGGCCAGCAGCGCTGCCTCATTGAGCAGGTTT
>JAFYEQ010000346.1 GCA_017544185.1 Oscillospiraceae bacterium | reverse complement strand
TAGCCCGCTCTACCACCGTGGGTATGCCGTCGGTATCGAGCACTGAGATCAGAGCCTCGCCTACGCCCAGCTCGCCCAGAGCGGTGTAGGTATCGAAGGCGGGGTTCGCCCTGTATGCCTGAGCCGCAGCCTTCATCTTCTTCTGCTCTGCGGGAGTGTACGCATGGAGCGCATGCTGCACCTTGTTGCCCAGCTGAGAGAGCACGCTGTCGGGGATGTCCTGAGGTATCTGTGTGATGAACCATATGCCCACGCCCTTGGAGCGTATCAGCTTCACCAGCTGTGCTATCTTGTCGAGCATAGCCTTGGGAGCGCCCTCGAAGAGCATATGCGCCTCGTCGAAGAAGAACACCATCTTGGGCTTGTCCATGTCGCCCACCTCGGGCAGCGTCTCGAACAGCTCGGATATCAGCCACATCATGAACGTAGCGTACATCACGGGATCCATCATCAGCTCACGACAGTCAAGGACATTTATGGTGCCTCTGCCGTCCTTGTCGGTGGCGAACATATCACGTATATCTATGGCAGGCTCCGCGAAGAACAGATCTCCGCCCTTGGACTCCAGGCTCACCACGCTGCGCATGATGGCAGCCATGGACTGCTTTGCCAGATTGCCGTACTTGAGGGAGTACTCCTTTGAGTTCTCTCCCGCGTAGGTCAGCATCGCCTTGAGATCCTTGGTATCTATAAGGAGCAGGCCCTCATCATCGGCTATCTTGAATATGACATCCATGATAGCGGTCTGAGTATCATTGAGCCCGAGTATGCGGGACAGCAGCATGGGACCCATCTCTGTGATGGTGGTGCGGAGGGGTATGCCGCCCTTCTGGTATACGTCCCAGTAGCTGACAGGATAGCCCTTGTATTCGAAGCCCTTGGCTCTGAGGCCCATCTTCTGCACACGGGAAGCCACGCTCTCTGTCTCCTCGCCCTTGTAGCCTATCCCTGCCAGGTCGCCCTTGGCATCCGCTAAGAACACGGGCACGCCCATGTCCGAGAACGTCTCGGCCATCACGCGCAGGGTAACGGTCTTGCCCGTACCGGTAGCACCGGATATGAGCCCGTGGCGGTTCGCCATGGACGGATAGATGTATACGGGCTCCTCCCCCGCATAGCCTATCAGTATCTTGCTGTCATGATACATACTTATCACTCCTTATCCATATCTATTTATATAGTATCTATACTGTCAGTATGTTCCCCGTATCATACGCTCCTAGCAAACTATCATGTGTCAGGAACAACATATCTTCTGCTATAGACTGACATATGAGCATCTTATCGAAGGGATCTTTATGTCTCGGTGCATCATCAGGTCGGCTGAGCATCAGCAGTTCATCTATGCTCTTATCAGTAAGTTCGAGTTCTTTATATCCCGATCTCCTGCAGAATCCCGCTACCGTTCCTGCACTCTTCATTTGATCCGGATGAAGGATATGCTTTATCTGGATCTCCCACAGGGAGACTATGCTGAAGAATATCTCATTATCTCCATCCGTTATCATTTCCCTTGCTTTTTGTGGGAGCTGTTCATCATCAGCGATAGCCCATAGCATGATGTGCGTATCGAGAAGTATATCCATTACACATCACCACCCTCGAACATCTCTTCTATCTCTCTGTCCCATTTGTCAAAGTCCTTAGGTACTACGATCTTCCCCTTGGCGGCACCTATCCTGTCCGAACTGTGTTTCGCAGTATCCGGGACATCATAGAGCCTGCCGAACAAATGGATAAAGACCTCCAGATCATATTCCGTAAGGTCATTGAACAGCTTCGCAGCTCTTTCTCTCGTATTCATATGATCACTTCCTTTTCCGTATCATACATCCTGCTCTGCCATCGCTGCCCGCAGCTCCTCCGCCGTCATGACGGAGTTGAGCACATCCATGAGAGCGTTGGTGGTCATGAGGGACGGCAGTCCCAGCCGCTCCAGCAGCCTCTGCCGCCTTGCAGCCGCATCCGCTCTGCCTGTCAGCCCCAGCTCGAAGAGCAGCGCCTTGTCTATATCACGGGGACGGGGCTCACCGCCCTGTATCCCCGCCTTCAGGAAAGCATCTCTGAGGATATCCTCGTCTATGCCTTCAACGCCCAGCTTCCCCTCCTTGGAGGGCTTGGCCTTGCGCCGTTCCTTGCCGTATATATCGGGGATGTATACGTTCACTACTCTCGAAGCGTCCTTCACTATCCCCTTGATATAACCCCGTATCTTGAAGCCCGCCGCGTCCGAATCGGTGAGGATCACGATGCCCGCATGATCGGCATAGTGCCGTATCAGCGCCCGCTTGTCCTCGTCCTTGAACACGCGGAAGCCGTCGGTGCATATGATCACCGCATCTATCACGCCCGCCAGGCGTATCTTGTCGTACTTGCCCTCAACTATGACCGCCTTGTCAGTGGTGAGCATGTTCCTCCCGCATCCTTTCCGCTATCTCGGACAGCCTGCGGAGACGGTGATTGGCTCCCGACCTTCCCACAGGCTTCTCCAGCATCTCACCCAGCTCCGACAGAGATACGTCCGGGTTCTCCAGCCGCAGCAGTGCCATGTCGCGCAGCTCCTCGGACAGATCGTCCATCCCTCCGTTGGCCATGATGTACTCTATATCCTCTATCTGGCGCCGCGAAGCATTGAGGGTGCGCTCTATGTTGGCGGTATCGCAGTTGGCTATACGGTTGGCCTTGTTGCGCACGTCCTTGAGTATCTTG
>JAFYEQ010000345.1 GCA_017544185.1 Oscillospiraceae bacterium | reverse complement strand
TCACCATGCTCACCGAATACATATGCATGTACGTTCTGCTGGCTGATATCGAAGGCCTCGGACAGACCTGTGCGCAGTCTGGAGGTATCCAGGGAAGTACCGGAGCCGATGATGTGGTTAGCGGGAAGCCCGGAGTACTTATGGAACTGATAGGTGAGTATGTCGATAGGATTGGATACTATGATATATATAGCATCGGGGGCATACTTGGTGATCTCGGGGATGATGGTCTTGGTTATATCAACGTTGATCTGAGCCAGCTCCAGTCTTGACTGACCTGCCTTACGGGCAACACCGGAGGTAAGTATAACTACATTAGAGCCCTTGGCATCCTCGTAGGAGCCGGAATAGATGGAAGCAGGGGAGCAGTAGGGCACGCCTTGACGGATGACCATAGCCTCTCCGATGGCTTTGTTCTCATTGATGTCGATGAGAACGATCTCAGATGCGATACTGTTGACCACCATGGTATAGGCGATCGTAGAGCCGACGCTCCCGGCGCCGATGATAGTTACCTTGTTGCTCATAGTTTGATCTCGCTTTCTTATTAGATTTGTGGATGGATCTGACAGTTCCTCTCAACAGCAGTATGCGCACACAGAGAAGGTCGTTCTTCTGCTGCACGCACACATCCACTATCATTGTACCACATTCAAATGAAAAAATCAAGTGCAAATATTTCATTCCGCAAAAAATACATAATTTTTTTACGATCTGTGCTATGTATATAAGACGGATATGGGATGAGAACGCAGTTTATGGCTGTGTGAAGCGTATCGCTTGTCACACCTTCGAGCCGACAGGTCACACTGACTTGACGTAAAGTTGCGATAAAATGTAAATTTATTATGAACGATGCAGGATGTCATGGATATTGCCTGCATCAGATCGAAAAAAAGACTTGCAAAATCACTCAAGATGGTATATAATATATACGGACCGTGTGTCCGTATATGAAGTATGAAAGGAAAATGTATCATGATGAAACTGGTACTTGTCCGTCACGGCGAGAGCGAGTGGAACAAGCTCAATCTCTTCACCGGCTGGATGGACGTTGATCTCTCCGAGAAGGGCGTAGAGGAAGCTAAGAACGCAGGCCGTCTGCTCAAGGCAGAGGGCTATGACTTCGATATATGCTACACCTCCTACCTCAAGCGTGCTATCCATACCCTCAACTATGCTCTCGATGAGATGGACAGAGCATGGCTCCCTGTCATCAAGAGCTGGAAGCTCAACGAGCGTCACTACGGTGCTCTTCAAGGCCTGAACAAGTCCGAGACCGCTGAGAAGTACGGCGAGGATCAGGTAAAGATCTGGAGACGTTCCTTCGACGTAAAGCCTCCCGCACTGGATGCAGATGATGAGAGGAGCGCTACTAAGCAGGCTATGTTCCGCGATGTAGATCCCGCTCTCCTTCCTGCTAACGAGTCCCTCGAGACTACCATCGAGAGAGCCGTTCCCTACTTCAACGAGGAGATCAAGCCTCAGATGCTGGCAGGCAAGCGTGTCATCATCGCTGCTCACGGCAACTCTCTCCGTGCTCTCGTGAAGTACTTCGACGGTCTTTCTTCCGAGGAGATCATCAATGTAAACATCCCCACCGCTACTCCTCTGGTATACGAGTTCGATGATGACTTCAAGGTGATCAAGTCCTACTACCTCGGCGATCAGGAGGCTCTCAAGGCTAAGATGAATGCTGTTGCTAACCAGGGCAAGGCTAAGTAAGGACCTGTGAGCAGGGGACATCGCGAATGATCCCATGTTCCGTCTGGTATCTTATAAAGTATAGAGCCGCTCGGACGTATGTCCGGGCGGTTTTGACATTTTGTACAGATCATGAACTGAATATATAGCTGATCTAACAATGGTATTGACATAATGCATATGATATAATAGACATATCAGTTTTTTGGTTTATGGAGGTAAGACTACCTATGAAGAAGAGGAAGATAGTATCGCTCCTCACGGCTGCAGTGCTGTGTTCGGGCGTATCATCGGCGGTGCTTGCCGATGAGGAGACCGCAGTACCTGTTGAAGAGACGGTAGCAGAACAGTCGGCAGACACTGCTTATGAGGCAGTCGATACTACGGAGGACATCACAGCTGAGGCACCCTCGGATGTGACAGAAGATACAGCCGATGACACGATAGAAGCAGCCGCAGAAGATATCGCCGATATAGCTGCAGACGCTGTGCCCGTTGACGCTGCGGTCGATACGGATGAGGCGGTATACGGATATGCCGAAGCCGGCAGATGCGGAGATGATCTGGTCTGGGGGCTCACGAATGGCGTGCTCTCCATCTCCGGCACAGGTGCTATGACCAACAACGATGGATGGAAGGACCGCAAGTCTTCTATCAAGGAAGTGATCATCGCTGAGGGCTGCACATCTATATGTGACTATGCTTTCGATGGTTGCACCCTTATGAAGAAAGTCACCATAGCGTCATCAGTAACGAATATAGGCAATTATGCGTTCCGTAATTGTCAGAGCATAGAGAGCTTGACTCTGCCCAATGCCGATATCGGCGATCACGCATTTGCTGATTGTAAGGGAGCGTCGTTCCTAAAGATAAATGGCGGATCCGGTGATAAAAATATCCGCATGCATGCTTTCCAAGGTTGTGACAGTCTTGTATCGGTGAGCATACCGAACAATTACGTAAAGATGGAAGAATATGCCTTCAACAATTGCGTTTCGCTGAAGTCTGTCACCATCCCGTCCGGCTGTTCTCATGTTGGTCAAGGCGCATTCAGTGATTGTACCGCGCTGGAACGTGTAGTATTCTCTAACGGTGTGAAGAGCTGCGGCACCTATTCCTTCTCAGGATGCACTTCGCTCATAGGCATACGTTTCCCTGACGATCTTCAGTACATAGGCGAACATGCATTCCAGGGCTGTACCGGGCTGAAGAGCTTGACGTTACCCAATTGTGAGATTGCTTCAATGGCATTTGGATATTGTGACAGTCTGACTAAAGTAGTGATAAAGGGCGGTACATCCGATAGGAAGATACCTTTCAGATGCTTTGAATACTGCAAGTCTCTGAAAACGATCTCTATACCAAATAATATCACATCTATAGAAGAGTATGCATTCCTTGGATGCGCATCACTGCAAGGCGTGACGATACCTTCGAGCTGCACATTTGTAGGATATGGCGGTTTTTCCGACTGCACGTCGCTTAAGCGCGTCAAGGTCGAGGATGGTGTCAACTCGTTCAGTTCTTATGCGTTCAATGGCTGCACAGCACTTGAAGCTATAAACTTTCCTACATCTCTGAGGACCTTCGGACAGGGCGTTTTCTGTAACTGCCCGGCACTGTATCATGTCCACATCCCCGCAGGCAAGAGCTACAAGGACTATGTAGGCAAGGGATATCTCCCTGACGATCCCGATATCTATTTCCACGAAGAGGCTGACGGTACATGTGCATCTGCGTACTGCCCCTATGACAAGAACGCAAAGCAGGTGCCTGCCGTGGCATTTGACGTGAAGGGCGTGTTTGGCGGCAGAGAGGTCACCTTCAAGGCCAACGGCAGCACAGACAAGAACTTGAAGATATACTACACGACCGAGAACCGCTCAACGCTCACCCGCAGCGACAAGTGCGTAGCAAACGGCGAGACTGTGCTCTTCGAGAACTACTACGGCACGGTATATGCCCGTGTATACGCCGACGGCAGATGGGGCAATGTATCAAGGCTGATACTGAAGATCCCCGTAGTAAAGGATCCTCAGTTCGTACAGAACAAGTCCACGCTCCGCATAAGCTCGCCTACTCCCGATACCTACATCGTATACACC
>JAFYEQ010000344.1 GCA_017544185.1 Oscillospiraceae bacterium | reverse complement strand
GTTGCCGGGGGCGAGGGACAAGAGACAAGGGACGAGAGACAAGGGACGAGAGACAAGGGGACAATGGCTGCAGGCAATGCCTGCACTTTTTTTGGCGGGATACTTGTATTTTTCGGGATAGTGTGATATAATGGTATACACTATCTCAAGATCCTTCGACAAACGGCAGGATATGGGGAACGGATACGCGTGTGGAGAGGCTCCGGCGTGACCGCCCTTGCCCCCGGCAACTGCGACAGCAGTTGCGTCCCTTGTCCCTTGCCCCTTTTTTGAGGATCGGTATTTTCGGAGGCAAATATGCTCGATATACGTTTTGTAAGAGAACATCCCGATGATGTTAAGGAGAATATCCGCAAGAAGTTCCAGGATGAGAAGCTCCCCCTCGTGGACGAGGTGATAGAGCTCGATGCCAAGGCAAGGGCTGCACAGCAGGAAGCAGACAAGCTCCGCGCAGACCGCAACCGCATCTCCAAGATGATAGGCGGGCTCATGGCTCAGGGCAAGAAGGACGAGGCCGAGGAAGCGAAGAAGCAGGTCACCGAGTTCTCCGGAAGGCTCTCTGAGCTGGAGACCCAGGAGACCGAGCTGTCTGAGAAGATCCGTAAGATCATGATGACTATACCCAACATCATAGATCCCTCTGTCCCCATAGGCAAGGACGACAGCGAGAACGTGGAGATCACCCGCTACGGCGACCCATTCGTGCCCGACTTCGAGATACCCTATCATACCGCTATAATGGAGAAGCACAGCGGCATAGACCTTGAGAGCGCCGCAAAGGTAGCGGGCAACGGCTTCTACTACCTCATGGGCGATATCGCGCGTCTCCATTCCGCAGTCACCGCATATGCAAGGGACTTCATGATAGATAAGGGTTTCACCTACTGTATACCCCCCTTCATGATCCGCTCCAACGTGGTGACGGGCGTCATGAGCTTTGCGGAGATGGACGCCATGATGTACAAGATCGAGGGAGAGGATCTCTACCTGATCGGTACGTCCGAGCATTCCATGATAGGCAGGTTCATAGACACTCAGCTCGAGGAGAGCGAGCTCCCCCTGACCCTCACCAGCTATTCTCCCTGCTTCCGCAAGGAGAAGGGCGCTCACGGCATAGAGGAGAGAGGCGTATACCGCATACATCAGTTCGAGAAGCAGGAGATGATCGTGGTATGTCGTCCCGAGGAGAGCATGGAGTGGTTCGATAAGATGTGGGCATACACCGTAGAGCTGTTCCGTTCTATGGATATACCCGTTCGCACCCTTGAATGCTGCTCCGGCGACCTTGCCGACCTGAAGGTGAAGTCTATCGACGTAGAGGCGTGGAGCCCCCGTCAGAAGAAGTACTTCGAGGTGGGCAGCTGCTCCAATCTGGGCGACGCTCAGGCACGCCGTCTCGGCATCCGCGTGAAGGGCGATAAGAAGTATTTCGCCCATACCCTCAACAATACCGTTGCGGCTCCTCCCAGGATGCTCATCGCTCTTCTGGAGAACAACCTCAACGAGGATCTGTCCATCCGTATCCCCGAGCCTCTCCGCAAGTACATGGGCGGCAAGGAGATCATCGGCGGATGACGCAGTGATCGGCTTTGCGTCGCTCCCAGCGGGTATAGCATAAAAACTACTAAATATATTATATCAAATTTGTTTATAATGACGACTATAAAGATCCGCTTTTGATATAGACAAAAGCGGATCTTTACGTTATAATAGATATGTGTAACTGTTTTGTAATTTATGATGCGGGGAGATCAGCGGAAGAGACAGGACCGGTCATCGTTCCCTTGTTCCCCGTAAAGAGGTAATATATGCGCGTTATAACAGGTACGGCGAGGGGCAGGAAGCTCACCGCCTTAGAGGGGGACAGCGTTCGTCCCACCTCGGATATGGTCAAGGAGGCCATATTCTCCATAATACAATTCGATATCGAAGGCGCCATGGTGCTCGACCTTTTCAGCGGCACGGGCCAGCTGGGGATAGAGGCTGTGTCCCGCGGGGCGAAGGAATGCCGTTTCGTGGACTCGTCCGCCGACTCCCTGCGGTGTACCCGCGACAATATCGCTGCCTGCGGCTTCAACGGGAAGTGTACCGTCACTCAGGCGGACTCCATAGACTTTCTGCGGCAGGTGAGGATCACCTTTGATATCGCGCTGCTGGATCCGCCCTACAACAAGGGCATACTGGAAAAGGCACTGCCGCTCCTCGTTCCCCATATGTCCGAAAGGGGGATCATCGTGTGCGAGCATGAGAGAGAGCTCACGCTGTCCGATGAGATCGGAGCGTTCCGGAAGGCGAAGACATACCGCTACGGCAAGATAGGCCTTACGGTATACCGCATACCGGACAGCGAATAGCTGTCCTTTGCATGGCGACCGGGGGGATAGATATGAAAAAACGTTTGGCGCTGGTCACGGCGCTTTTGATGATCGGTGCGAGCCTTACATCCGTATACGCGGAGGAGACGGATATCGCCGCGGCGGAGCCATCCGTACAGGCTGAGGTCTCCGACGGGGATGAGACCGAAGAGGAGACCGATACACAGGCAGAGCCCGATGAGGGGGATGCCTCCGACGATACTGATACAGATGCGGATGCATCCGATGAGGCACAGTGGGACGAAAGCGTCCCGGACGAAAGCGTCCCGGACGCAGAGACTTCGGACGAGGACATCTCGGACGAGGATGTTCCTGCGGAAGATGCTGTTGATGAGGCGGAGCAGCCTGGGCAGCCGGAGCAGCCTGGGCAGCCTGGGCAGCCGGAGCAGCCCGGGCAGCCTGAAGAGCCGATCTCCGATGAGCTGACAGATGAGCAGGTATACGACGGGAACGCCCCCGACATCCTTGATAAGGATACGACCGTAGAGGGCTGGGACAACGATCCCGACATCGGGGAGATCGTGGAGAATGATCCCTATCCCGAGGTGCCCGCTCCCGTGTCATTCACGGTAAAGGGCGTGTTCGGCGGCAGGAACGTCACCTTCTGCAATGACGACCCCAATGTGAAGATATACTTCTCCTCCGTAAGGTCTGCGCTGACCACGGACGACCCCTGCGTCAGCTGCGGCGAGACGGTACTGTTCAAGAACTTCTACGGGACGCTGTATGCCCGTGCATATAAGAACGGCAAGTGGAGCAATCCTGCCCGCCTGATACTGAAGATCCCCACCATAAACGATCCGGTGATATCCGTCGAGGGCGGCAAGGCGACCATATCCACGACCACGCCCCAGTGCTATATATACTACACCACCGACGGGTCGGAGCCCTCCATGGAGAACGGCACGAAGGCCGTGGGGAAGGCGACGTTCGATGTCAAGGGCGGTATGCGCATACGCGCCATAGCGGTCCGCAGCTGCTTTACCGACAGTATCATCGTAGAGAGGGCCATACCCATGTCCCCGCCGTCCTTCGAGGTGAAGGGCATATTCGGCGGCAGGCGCGTGACCTTTAACTGCCCCAACGATCCGGATGCGGAGATCTACTGGTCCAAGACCACCTCGGCGCTCACCACAGAGGATGAGCATGTCAAGAGCGGTGAGAGCGTGGACTTCAGCCGCTTCTACGGGACGATATACGCCAAGTCATATAAGGACGGCATGTGGTCCCAGCCCGCAAGGCTGATACTGAAGATACCCGTAGTCAACGATCCCACCATACGCAAGGACGGCAGCAAGCTCATCGTGAGTACCACCACGCCGACCTCGTATATCATATACACTACCGACGGCACAGATCCTTCCGTAACGAACGGCACCCGTGTGGCCTCCCCCGCTGTTATCACGCCTAAGTCGGGCGATACGGTCAAGGTCATAGCAGTGCGCAACTGCTTCACCAACAGCGGCATGGCGGAGATGACCTATATAGACCATCCCGCGCAGCAGTATGTACCCTCCGGTTCGTCCAAGGCAGGCGCCATGGATGTGGCCACATCCACCGCCAGATGGTCATCGGTCAGCACCTCCTTCGTGTATGAGGAAGATGCATATCTGTACGCAGTCGAGGCAGATCCCGACAGCAGGATCGTGTATATAGACAAATATGACCGCTTCTCCCGCAGCCACAAGGGCTCCAAGAGGATGGAGATGGAGCTCCCTCTGTTCGGCGGCTTCTACAGCGGAGAAGAGTATAATTATATAGTATACGGTCAGGCCAACTCCGAAGAGAACAATGACAAGGAAGTCGTCAGGGTCGTGAAGTACGACAAGAACTTCAACAGGATCGCTGCCCTGTCCGTAACGGGCGGAGAGGCGTATACAGTGAAGCCCTTCGACTTTGGTTCCATGGATATCTCCGAGGACGGCAGCGAGCTGACCGTGCATACCTCAAGGACCAGATACAAGACGTCTGACGGGTACAATCATCAGTCCCAGCTGACGCTGGTGATAGATACGACCACGATGGAGCTCAAGGAAGACATCGGGGTATACCAGAAGAACCATGTGAGCCATTCCTTCGCTCAGCGTGTGATATACGACAACGGCGATCTGGTGCTGGCCGATCACGGCGATGCCTATCCCCGCTCGATCGTGCTGAACATACGCCGCGGCTCGTCCAACGGCGAAGGCTGGGTAGTCGTCGGCGGAGATAACGGGTACACCGCAGCCGAGATATACGAGATACCCGGCAGCGTGGGCGCCAACTGCACAGGCATGACGCTGGGCGGCCTTGAGGCATCCGAGGACAATTACCTGGTGGCTGTGAACACCATCGACCATTCCAAGGTGACCAGCTATACATCCTATGAGATGATCGGCCTTGACAAGGACGAGAGAGATGTGATGCTCCTTGTGGTGGACAAGGCGTCCCCGACAGAGGTGCAGCAGATCATGCTGACCGACCTTGTGGGCAAGAACGCTCTTGCCAGCACGCCCTATCTCGTGAAGATCTCCGACGACCGCTTCGCGGTGATGTGGGAGGAGTTCAGCTACGGCTCGGGGACCACCACCGATAATGGCGTGAAGTACGTCATCGTAGACGGCAGCGGCAACGCAGTGAGCGACGTCGTGACCCGTGAGGATCTGAAGCTCTCCAAGTGCTGTCAGCCCATATACCGCGACGGATATATCGAGTGGACGGTAACTTCTTCGAGGGGCAGATGCATAAGCTCGATAGAGATATGACGGCCGGTCATCGGTCGGATGAGGAGTTGATATATTGAAGATAGCAGTCTGCCCGGGCAGCTTTGACCCGATAACGGTAGGGCATCTTGACATAATCAAGCGCACGGCTAAGATCTTCGACAAGGTGATCGTGCTGGTGGCGGTGAATCCGCAGAAGACAGCGTCCTTCACGCCTCTGGAGAGGATGGACCTGATAAGACGCTGTATCACGGGGCTCGACAATGTGGCGGTGGATATGTGCGAGGGGCTCATAGTGGACTACGTGGAGAGAGTGGGCGCAGGCGCAGTCGTCAAGGGACTTCGCGCTATGACCGACTTTGAGTACGAGTTCCAGATGGCTCTGATCAACAGGAGCATATCCGGCGGCGTGGAGACAGTGTTCATGAACGCTGCGGCGGAGCACATGTACCTGTCGTCCTCGGCGGTGAAGCAGGTAGCATATTACGGAGGGGATATATCCGCCTTCGTGCCTCCCGAGGTACACGAGGAGATAAAGAAGCGGCTCACATACAGCCGCTGACCTGCAGGGATCATACAGATCGTATAATATTATGTCATCATACATATAGTATATCGCTATGTGGATACGACAGTCAATAAACATAAAACATATGCCGGCCGATAAAGACCGACATAGGGGGAGGATAATATGGCACAGGAACTTGTGAGATCTCTGCTCGAACAGATGACGGATCTGCTGATGACGGCAAAGACCGCACCCATCACGGGCAAGAAGCAGATCGACGGAGAGGTGATGCAGGATCTCATCGATAAGGCGATGATGAACCTGCCTGCAGAGATGAAGCAGGCGGAGCAGATCGTAGCAGACCGCAAGAGCATCGTCGATGACGGCAACCGTATGGCGGAGGAGATCATCACCCGTGCGGAGCAGCGTGCCCGCGAGCTGACTTCCACCGATACCATCACCAAGGCTGCCAAGGCCAAGGCTGAGGAGATCGAGAAGCAGGCCAACGATCAGGCAAAGGCCGTCAAGAAGGCTACGGATGAGTATATCATCAAGAACCTGACCCGCACAGAGGAGATACTCACGGCCAATCTGCAGCAGATCATGCAGTCTATCGACGCTGTGAAGCAGGCCAAGGCGGTCATCGAGACCAAGATGTGAGCATAGGATGGCGTAAGAGCCTGTGCGTATCCTTCCCCGGGGATCGGGGAAGGATATGGGAGGCTTTTTTCCCGACTCAAAAAAGTAAACGTTTACAATGCGGTCGATACGTGCTGCAGACGGTCTGCGGCGCACGATCCGAAAGGAGACCAAAGACATGGAGATAAGAAAAGTACACATGGGGAAGGCCCGGTTCGCGGTGGATCTGGGAGACGGGTCCGAGAGGGGCGAATACGTATGCCAGGACTACATACTGCATAAGCTTGGCAGGCCCCACAGGGCAGTATCGCTGATGTACTGCTACTACCCCTTCGACAAGGAATGGCCCGGCAGGATATCCGAGGTGATGAAGGATGCGAACGTGTCCTTCCAGTGGGACTACCCCTACGACGACTACTTCCCCTACAAGGGCGGCATCGGCGGGGATACGACTGATGAGCCCTTCACGCAGATGAGAGATGTTCGCCGTCACGGTCAGGACGTGAACCTCACCCTTACCATAGACCCCAAATGCACCGACGAGCAGCTGATCGCCATAGCAAAGGACCTTCGCCCCTTCGGCCGCATGATGCTCCGCATAAATCATGAGGCTACGGGCAATTGGTTCAGCTTCACCAAGCGCGCGTCATATAAGGAGATAGGCGACTTCTTCGTGCATTTCACGGAGATCATACATAGTTATGCTCCCAATGTGAAGACCGTCATATGCATAGGCGGCATAGAGGATCTGAGCAAAACGGAGATGGAGATGGAGGAGGAGTTCAAGGCCACCATCCCCGCTGCGGACATATGGTCGGTGGACAAGTATATGGCCCTGCACTGGGGCTGGCCCTTCGACGTGGCAAAGAAGGGCGGCACCACCCATTCCCGCTCCAGCGTGCGCTCCACCTATGAGAAGACAAAGGCGTCCTACGAGCGCTTCAAGTACCTCAACGGCGGTGTGGGCAAGCCCATGACTATGGCTGAGTTCAACGCCGACGGCGACGTGACGGGCCCCTTCGATCAGGCTGATATGGTAAAGGAGTTCTGCGATATACTGGTGAGCGAGAAGGCTGACTGGTTCTCGGGCTTCACCTTCTATCAGTTCAGAGACAGAGGAAGGCTGGGGCTGGAGATCGAGGATCCCAACTGCCCCGACTGCGGTATAGAGCAGCCTGTGATGGAGACCTACAGGGATATCATAAATTCAGAGCCCTTCAAGCCCGCTATGACCGTATCCGGGGACGTACAGCTCCCCGTACGGCTCCGCTGGGGCGGTGCAGAGGATGCGGACGGCATATCCATCCCCGTGCATTTCGACGGGCAGCCCCACTTCTGCGAGCTCTACTTCAAGGATGAGGGCAACTACATGATCGAGATCAACGGCAGATGGCTCTACAAGGCTCCCTCCACCAAGGTGGTAGACCTTATGGAGGCCTTCTTCGAGGATCCTCTCGAGGGTCCTGCGGATATGGATATCAAGATCTTCGCTCCTCCTGCATCGGGCGAGAACGACCCCGCACAGGGCGACGGCTGGGATATGGACTATATCTATACCATGACAGAGCTCCCGGAGGTGCGCATAGAATGTGAGCCGGTGATAGGCGCACAGATATAAGAGGCGGAGCCGGATAAGGATCCGACTGAGACATAGGGATACATGACTACTTTACGGAGGTGATATGATGGCTGAAAAGAGACTTGCATCGTTCGCGGTGTTCAAGCCCACGATGTCATACGAGACGCTCACGGGCAATTTCCAGATGGACGGGTTCCATCAGATGCTCAGGTTCGTGCCCTCATCGGGCATGGATACCATATATCTGCACTACAAGGACATACTCGATGCGGATACGGTCATGAAGATGGCGGCACATGAGGGGCTCTCTCCCGATCCCGAGGAGGAGACCGTCAAGGGCGAGGAGCCCTACATAGCAGAGTTCTATCTCTATGTGATGCTCGCCGATCCCGACAGGCCCAACGTCCGCATACCCCTGATATTCCGCAGGACCCTGGCCGATTCGGTGCTGGGCAAGCGTGCCATAGAGGACAGCTATGTCCTCAAGCGCTGGGTGCGCGGCGCCATGAAGGAGCCCGAGATAGAGACTGCCTACGCCACCGAGGAGGAGATCCGCGCCGAGGAGGAGAAGGTACAGAGCAAGGACGCGCTGATATGGACGTGTCCCAAGTGCTCCTACATCAATCTCGGTATGCGCTCCATGTGCATGAACTGCGGAGTTTCCCGCGCTCAGGTGATGAAGGAGCAGGGCGGCATCATCGACAAGTACTCCGGCAGAGCGCTGGCGAAGTTCACGGTGTTCGAGCCATCCCGCAGCTGCGAGATGCTCACAGGGCTGTTCGAGGACGATACGGTACATCAGATGTTCCGCTTCACGCCCAATACAGGCGGCACGGTGCAGTACCTCCACTACCGCGATATACTCGACGTGGAGGCCATACAGAAGACGGTCATCGTCACCAGCGAGGAGTCGGACAGCTACGGCAGGGAGGATCTGTACTTCTCGGAGTTCTATATCTATATCATGCTCTCCCTTGAGGAGAGGGCATCTATGGATATACCCTTCATATTCCAGCGCACGCTGCGCGACAGCGTACTTGGTAGGCGTGCCACCGACAACGCCAACACCGTAAAGCGCTGGCTCCGCGACGCCATGCACGAGCCTGCCCGTGAAGCAGCCTTTGCAGATGAGGCCACCATCGCAGAGATGGAGGCAGGCAGGAACGATCCCTACGGCTGGAGCTGTCCCATGTGCGGCTATCCCAACCGCAGCTCCCGCATAAAGTGTCTCTCCTGCGGTCACGACACCATGAACAAGCCCGAGAAGAACTGATCGTCGGCGACAGAAAGCTGCGGCAAATACATAGAGTAATTTATAGGCTCCTATAAACTATATGTAAATATTTTTGTGGTCTATGATCAGCTTTACCAATTGTCAACTAAAAATTTTATCAGATCTCCCCAAAAATAAAGCGAAAAGATCGTGAAATGTCATAATTATATATTTTTAGATAAGGTGGTATAATTCAAGTATACTGCGTTAGTCTGAGAAAATATCGCATGTAGGGAGGAGATCGAAATGAAGAAGGTATATGCGGCATCGGCTGCATTGGCCTTTATCACCGTTTTGAGCTCTTCTGTAAATGTAAGCGCCGCAGACTGGTCCAAGGCCACCTATGCGGATGACGATCCCGATACCGGTCTTGTCGTGTCCTACGATGAGAACGGTGTCACTGTAGAAGAGGTCATAGACAGCGACATAACAAAGGTGATGATACATCTTTCGGATGTGCTCGCCGATCCCGCAGATCTGTCAAGGATCTATCAGGGCTCATGGAAGGTGACCTATACGGGGCTGTCCACGTTCACAGGCTCGGATGTGGGCTGGCTCGGAGGCGGCTGCTATGCAGCTTCCTGCAATTCCGCAGGGTACAGCCTGGTGCCCGATCAATACAAGGCGGATGAGTCTCCTATATGGAACGACACCCAGACTGTCGAGGACAGCTTCAAGTGGCTGCTCCCCTCGTCTGTGCCCACATCTGCCGATGAGAGCGTGTTCGTGTTCATGGACTGGTCGGGGCTCCCCCTGAAGTCCAAGGGCGTCACGATCACGTACCACGACCTGGTCCTGATGGACAAGGAAGGCAATGTGATCCCCCAGAAGACCACTGCGTCCGAGGAAGAGCCTGCAGAGGAGCCTGCTAAGGAAGAGGCACCTGTGGAGGAGGCTCCCGCAGAGGAGATCGCCGCTGATGAGGCCGACGCTGAAGCGTCGATACCCGCGGCCACATCGACAACATCTAATGCTTCTACGGGCAACTGTCCCGCTGCTGCTGCGGCTACCGTTATGGCTATCGCAGGCGCTGCGGCTGTCGTTTCCCGCAGGAAGTGATAGAGAGAGCCAAGGTGCGCTCTCGGAGCGTATCTTGAAGAAGACGGAGGAAAAGAAAATGGTTTTGAAGAAGTTTGCCGCTGCTTTTGCAGCAGCTGCTCTCACAGCATCCGTATTTGCTGTAAGCGCAGCAGCCGAGACGATCACCCTGGGTACCGTGGATGAATACCCCGGAGACTGGTCGAACGTCGGCTTCGGTATCACCAAGGAGCAGCTCCAGGCTGTTGGCGGTGATATCAAGATCACCCTGCACGTTGAGATCTACGACAAGTTCGGTCTTGCCGATCAGTATCTCGTGAACCCTGTTGACTACGACAACGGCTGGATCTCTCAGTCGTCCGAGGAGTTCAACTATCTCAACCCCGGTACGTTCACCGCAGACGATCTTACCGTAAAGTCTGACGGCTGGATATGCGTGAACAAGGACGATACAGAGCTCACCTTCGTGTACTCCAAGGACGCTATCGATGCTCTCGGTGACACAGGTCTCTGCTTCTCCCTCAAGTCCTGCATGGTAACATCTGTAGACTATGAGCTGGCTGAGTCCAAGATGGGCGATATCCCCTATTGCACAGACCAGGAAGGAAAGGACTACTGCTTCTCTGACAAGGCTGCCGCACCTGCCGAGGAAGCTGTAGTTGAGGAGGCTCCCGCTGAGGAGGCTGCTCCTGCCGAGGAAGAGGCTCCCGTTGAGGAAGCTGCTCCCGCAGTTGAAGAGGCTGCTCCCGCTGCTGTCCCCGCTACTTCCAACACCCCCACAGGCAACACTTCCACCCTCGCTGTTATAGGCGTTATGGCTCTCGCAGCCGTAGTAGGCGCTGTTACACGCAAGAAGTAACATCATCGGATCATCATGCTTTGTGAGAACAGAGCTGATAGATAGAAAGAAAAAGTCTCTTAGGAGGAGATCATCATGAAAATGAAGAAGACCCTTGCCGTTGCTGCTTCTCTGGCAATGGCTGCATCCGCAATGAGTGCATTTTCCGCAGGCGCTTCCGCAGTTGGCGGCAGCAAGATCGACTTTGAGGACGGCGACTTCTCGTTCGTATACCTCAACACCGACGCTGCAGACTGCACCACCAGCGGTCTCGAGGTAGTAGACTGGAACGGCTCCAAGGCTCTCCATCTCTATGTACCCGCTAAGCACTGCGCTAAGATCTGGTTCGACATCGACAGCATCATGCCCAGAGCTACCGCTCTCGAGGTGAGCAAGATCACATGGCAGATGCAGACCGCTCCCGAGGATGAGAACGCGTTCATCAACTGGTGCGGCGGCAACAGTGGTACCGCAGGCGGCTTTGACAGAGTGAACATGACCGGCGGCAGCGCTCAGAAGGACCCCAACTGGAACGAGGGCACCGCTTATGAGCTGGCTGCTTACAACCCCGGCGAGGCTTCCCCTGTCGTTGACTGCGAGAAGAAGTTCCTTCTTCCCACATCCAAGTATACCGAGACCAGCGTGAACCCCTTCCTGGGCGTAATGATCTGGGGCATCCAGGCTAAGAAGGGCGTGCCTACCAAGGGCACCGATGAGAACGGCGAAGAGGTCGAGACCATCGAGCAGGGCGCTGACTGCGGCCTGAACCTCTACATCGACAACATCACCTTCCTTGACAAGGACGGCAATGCTCTGGACCTCGGCGTATCCGACGCTGCTCCCGCAGCTGCTGAGACCGAGGCTGTCACCGAGGCTGCTACCGAGGCTCCCGCTGAGGAAGTCGCAGAGCCCGAGACCGAGGCCGTTGAAGAGGTAGTTGAGGATGAGATCGTGCTCGAAGAGCCCGAATTCGTTCCCGAGGCTGACGATGAGCCCATCGCTGTTGAAGAGGCTGCTCCTGTAGTCGAGGAAGCTGCACCTGCTGTAGAGGCTGCTCCCGCTGCTGTACCTGCTACCTCCAACACCAACACCGGCAACGTTCCCGCTGCTGCTGTTGCATCTGTAATGATCCTCGCTGCTGCTGCTATGGCTGCAAGCAAGAGAAAGTAAGATCTTACGGCGCTAAGTCCATCCCCTTCGCCTTCGGGCGGAGGGGATATTTTGCGGGTCACGGGCACGATCGTCGACTATAAGATGCCCGTAAAGTTGACGATCGTGTGTGTATAGCGCGTAATAAGGCAGATCTTCGGAAGATATGAGCGCAAATATCGTCTTTTGATAAAAAACCATAGCAAAAATTGGCTATTATAACGGCAAAAAACGCTTGATATATTTTTAGAGATGTGATATAATAACTTCATTAGAATTATCTCTTAGGAGGGTAATATCATGAAAAAGGTATTTGCATCCGTAACAGCACTTGCTCTTGCAGCTTCTGCTGTATCCGCACTCAGCGCCGGCGCATCCGCTATCGGCACTGACAAGATCGATTTTGAGGACGGCGACTTTTCTTTCGTTTACCTCAACACTGACCAGAAGGACTGCGTTGCAAGCGGTCTTGAGGTAGCTGATCACAACGGCTCCAAGGCTCTGCATCTGTATGTTCCCGATGGACAGATCCCCAAGGTATGGTTCGATCTGGACTCCATCTGCGACAGATCTGTTACTACTCAGATCATGTCCATCTCTCTTGAGATCTCTGCTGAGCCTCACGGTGATGACGCTGTTATCTGCTGGCATGGTGGTACCATCGGTTCCGCAGGCGGCTTCGACAGAGTCAACATGAAGGGCGGCGACTCTCAGTGCAATCCTAACTGGAGCCAGCAGGACAACGCATTCGATATCTCCGGCTGGGAGATCGGCAAGGGTTCCGCAGTGAACACCGCTGAGAAGAAGTTCCTCCTCCCCGCTTCCAGATATACCGATCTGGGCACCAACCCCTTCTTCTGCGTAATGGTATGGAACGGCGACCAGCCTTCCTGCAAGGCTACTCTCGTGAAGAAGACCGTTGATGACGGTGAGGGCAACAAGACCGAGACCGAGGAGCTCCAGTACGGTACTCCCGTAGGTTACGATCTTTACATCGACAACATCATCCTCAAGGACAAGGACGGCAACGCTCTGAACCTTGGTGTATCCGCTGCTGCTCCCGCTGCTGCTGAGACCGAGACTGTTACTGAGGCTGCTACCGAGGCTGCTACCGAGGCTCCCGCTGAGGAAGTTGCAGAGCCCGAGACCGAGGCTGCTGAAGAGGTAGCTGAGGACGAGATCGTTCTCGAAGAGCCTGAGTTCGTTCCCGAGTCTGACGACGAGCCCATCGCTGTTGAAGAGGCTGCTCCTGTAGTTGAGGAAGCTGCACCTGCTGCTGTAGAGGCTGCTCCCGCTGCTGTACCCGCTACCTCCAACACCAACACCGGCAACGCTTCCGCTGCTGCTATCGTATCCGTAATGGCTCTCGCTGCTGCTGCTATGGCTGTAAGCAAGAGAAAGTAAGATATCTCGGATCATCATCATCCCCTTCGCTTTCGGGCGGAGGGGATATTTTTATGAGTCGGGAGCTTATAGGAGCGTTGAGAGTTGAGAGCGGAGAGCTGAGATGGCGGGAAACGCATAAACGTTTTCGTCGTAGGGGCCAATGGGGCTCCTGCGGATCCCTCGTGTCGGCCCTCGGTACTTCAGACGGATGATATTTTTATCGTTTCCCTGACAAAAACGATGCGGAAATTGCTGTATATATCGGCATTTATAAAATTTTACCGCAAAAATTGGTCATTATAACAGCAATAAATGCTTGCAATTTGGTTCGGGATATGGTATAATAACAACGTTATATGTGTATTCCTAGGAGGGGATAACTATGAAAAAGATAATAGCATCCGTAGCAGCACTTGCTCTCGCAGCTTCTGCTGTATCCGCACTCAGCACCGGCGCATCCGCTATCGGTGCCGACAAGATCGACTTTGAGGACGGCGACTTTTCCTTCGCATACCTCAATACCGATGACTCCGACTGTGTGGCTTCCGGCCTTGAGATCGTAGATCACAACGGCTCCAAGCAGCTCTCGCTGAAGGTCACCCACGACGTTAAGCCTAAGGTATGGTTCGATCTCGACTCCATCATGCCCAGAGAGTCCGCTCTGAACATCGCTTCCATCAAGATGGACGTTCAGTCTGCTCCCATGGACGCTGAAGGCGTCATCGGCTGGAAGGGCGGCGCACTTGGCGCAGCTGGCGGTTTCGACAGAGAGAAGATGTCGGGCGCTGAGCTCCAGAAAAACCCTGATTGGTCTATGGGCAACCAGTTCGAGATCTGCGCTTACAACCCCGGTGAGGAGTCTCCCGTGGCTACCGCAGAGATCAAGTTCCTGCTCCCCAAGTCCAAGTACACCATGGAGGGCACTAACCCGTTCCTCGGTCTCCAGGTATGGAAGGACGATCCTTCCGACGAGAACAGCGGTCCCAACGACTACATCCTTTATATGGACAACATCGTGTTCCTTGACAAGGACGGCAACGCTATACCTCTTGGCGTATCTGCTCCCGCTGCAGCTGAAGAAGTAGCTGAGCCCGAGGCAGAGGCTGTTGAGGAGGAGGCTCCCGCTGAGGACGAGATCGTTCTCGAAGAGCCCGAGTTCGAGCCTGAGTCTGACGACGAGCCCATCGCAGTTGAAGAGGCTGCTCCCGTAGTTGAGGAAGCTGCTCCTGCTGTAGAGGCTGCTCCCGCTGCTGTACCCGCTACTTCCAACACCAACACCGGTAATGCATCCGCTGCTGCTGTTGTAAGCGTGATGGCTCTCGCAGCTGCTGCTATGGCTATCAGCAAGAGGAAGTAAGATCCTTTTGCAGACAGATAAACAGATATAAAAAAAGATATAGAAAAGGAGATCTCATTATGAACATCAAGAAGCTCGTAGGCGGCTTTGCTGCTGTCGTACTCGCATCCACTCTTGCTTCTGTGAGCGTTAGCGCTACTGCAGGCAAGCCTTATATCGAGGAGAGGACTCCCGGCAAGGACTACTTTCTCACCGTAAACAGCGCTGATGCTAACATCCCCGCATGGTGCAAGGATTCCGGCATCGACGTTACCGAGGTATACGGCGTAAGATGGTACATCCAGGTAAACGATGAGTCTCAGGGCTTCGGCGGCGGCGTTGGTATCAATGCGACTGCCAACAACTGGGAATCTCATGACTGGGGCAACGCTGATGCTGCCAAGGAGATAACCTCCGACGGCAAGACCGTTGAGATCATCAAGGATGAGCCCGTATTCAAGGCCGACGATGCATACGCTAACTTCTTCCTCCAGAACTGGTGGGGCGATTGGAGCGTAGTAGACGTAGAAGTACTTGGCAAGGACGGCGTTCTTCTTTCCGACGCTGTAGGCGCTGTAGCTGAGGCTCCGGCTGCTGAGGAAGAGGTAGCTGAGCCCGAGGCTGAGGCTGCTGAGGAAGAGGTAGCTGAGCCCGAGTCCGATGATGAGCCCATCGCAGTTGAGGAAGCTCCCGCTGTAGAGGCTGCTCCTGCTGCTGTTCCCGCTACCGAGAACACCAACACCGGCAATGCATCTGCTGTTGCTATCGTATCTGTAATGGCACTCGCAGCAGCTGCTATGGTCACCAGCAGAAGAAAGTAAGATCATACTGTAAGATCTATGACGGCTCTCCACCGCAAGGTGAAGAGCCGTTTTGTTATGTCCCTAAAGTTCACCATATCATACGCGTTATGTCTGTGTAAATTTGTCTATTCCTACAACTGTCATAACATACCCATTACCCTTGACGATCATGCACATACGTGGTATAATTATATGGTATAAGTATATTTCGGTACCCGGACGATGTCCGTTCTCCGATGGAAGGAAGTATATCATGTCAAGAGTCTACAATTTTTCGGCAGGACCTGCCGTTCTCCCCGAGGAAGTGCTGCGCGAGGCAGCAGAGGAAATGCTCGACTACAAGGGCACAGGTATGTCCGTTATGGAGATGTCCCACCGTTCCAAGGCTTATGATGCGATCATAAAGGAAGCTGAGGCAGACCTCCGCGAGCTCATGGGCATCCCCGACAACTACAAGGTGATCTTCGTACAGGGCGGTGCATCCCTCATATTCGCAGGCGTGCCCATGAACCTTATGAAGAACGGCAAGGCTGCATATATCATCACCGGTCAGTGGGCTAAGAAGGCTGCTCAGGAGGCTGAGAAGTACGGCGAGGTAGTAAGAGTGGCATCCTCCGCTGACAAGACCTTCAGCTATATCCCCGACTGCTCCGACCTTGACATCCCCGAGGAT
>JAFYEQ010000343.1 GCA_017544185.1 Oscillospiraceae bacterium | reverse complement strand
GTTGCGGCCTGCTCTCTGCTCGGAATGGAGAGCGACGTTCTTTACATATGCTGCTTCCTCGGTGGGAGCTGCGCTGTCAGCTATCTTAGCGAGCTCTGCCAGCTCTGTGAGCTTCTCCTCGGCATATGCGAAATGCTTCTTGATGCTGTCGGCCATCTTGGTCTCGTTGGACAGCGTGCAGGGAACATGGAGCAGCGAGCAGGAGGTGCTGAGGACGATATCCTGTGCGTACTTCTTTACCTCGTTTATCACAGCCAGAGAGGATGCATAGTTGTTGCGCCATATGGTCTTGCCGTTGACTATGCCCGCGAACAGTACCTTGTCCTTGGGGAAGCCTGTCTTTATGAGCTCCAGCGACTTCTTGCCCTCGGTAAGGTCTATACCTATACCGTCGAGATCCAGTGCGCAGAGCTCCTTATAGCAGTCGCGCACGTCGCCGAAGTAGGTCTGTACCAGTACCTTTACGGCGCCCTTGTTAGGAAGTATCTTCTCATAGAGGGATACGAACAGAGCGATATCCTCTGCGGTCATATCCTTCACGAGGGAAGGCTCATCGAACTGCACCCATGCTGCGCCCAGCTCGCCCAGTTTCTTGAGTATAGCCGAGTATGCATCAGCTGCCTGCTGTACGAAGTCCTGTGCTCTCTTGCTGCCCTTGTATCTTGCCAGCTTAAGGAAGGTATACGCACCGATGATAACGGGCTTGGTATCGACGCCATTGTCCTTTGCCTCGGTATAAAGATCGAAGGGCTCAGTGCCTGTGAGGCTGATCTTTGTATCGTCATCTATCTCGGGCACCATGTAGTGGTAGTTGGTGTTGTACCACTTCTTCATAGCCAGTGCCTTTACATCGCCCTTCTCGCCCTGATATCCTCTTGCAGCTGCAAAGTAGGTATCCAGCTCGGACAGGCCCAGGTCGGTATATCTTTTAGGCACTGCGCCCAGCAGGAATGCTGTATCCAGTATGCCGTCATAGTAGGAGAAATCGTTGGACGGTATGAGATCTATACCGTTGTCCTTCTGGAGACCTATATTATATACACGTATCTTCTTCGCTGTATCCTCCAGCTCTGATGCAGCGATCTCCTTGCGGAAATACTTCTCACTGGCGAATTTCAGTTCTCTGAGCCCGCCGATACGAGGATAACCTATAACAGATGTTTTCATTTCCTATCCCTCCGATATGATATGTTGATATACTCATTATATCATATCTTCCAGAAATGTGTTAATATCAAAAAGAAATGGTATCCCATAGCTAAAAGGTATGGCAGGATATACAAAAAGATCCCGACGCATGATATATGCGTCGGGACATATAACTATTACGCTTCTAATATCGTTTCGCACTATAGGGACAAGGGACGAGGGATGCGACTGCTGACGCAGTCGCCGGGATCGTGTGGCTATCGCCAGATCCCAGATAGGGGCTGCTGCCCCTATGCCCCGCATCTATCCATGGTTTAGATCAAGAATAGTATTATGGATATCACTGAGAATAGTTGGAGATATAATGCCGGAGATGCTCGAGATATCTCCTGGTGATGTCGTTCATAGGTCTGTCGGTGGTGATGATGTACCCGATCTCCATGATCTCATCGCTCTCAAGGGGGATGGATACGATATTGCTGCCGTTGAGATCGGTGCTAAGTACGCCCGAGGATATGGTATACCCGTCGAGACCTATGAGCAGGTTGAACAGCGTGGCCCTGTCTGACACTACGATGTTCTTCGGGCTCTCGGCGGTGATATGGGGCTCCTCCGCGAAGTAGAAGGAGTTCTTCACGCCCTGATCGTAGGTGAGTCTGGGGAATCCACGCAGATCATCCAGAGTGACTGAGGTCTTCCCCACAAGGGGGTTAGTGCTGCTGACGAACACATGAGGCCTGGCGGTGAACAGGGGCTCGAAGAGCATCTCCTCGGTCTGTAGGATATGACGTATCACCTCGCGGTTGAGATGACATAAGAACAGCACTCCTATGTCGCTCCTGCGGGTGCGCACGTCCTCGATGATCTCTGCGGTCTTCAGCTCCCTGAGAGTGAACTCGTACTTGTCTCCGCCGTACTCCTTGACCAGTTCTACGAATGCGTTCACGACGAACGCATAGTGCTGGGATGATACGGCGAAGGCTCTGTTGGGAGGAGGGGCAGATTTGTACTCGGTCTCCAGCAGATCCGCCTGCTCTATGATCTGCCGTGCATAGGACAGGAACCTGGTCCCCTCCTCCGACAGGTATACTCCCCTGTTGCTGCGGGCGAATATAGTTATCCCCATCTCCCGCTCCAGCTCGGCTACAGCTCGTGAAAGGCTGGGCTGGGCGATGAACAGGCGCTGAGCTGCCATAGTGATAGAGCCTGTCTCGGCTATGGCGATAACGTATCTGAGCTGCTGTAGGGTCATATCAAGTCTCCAGTCCGAAGTGGCGTGCGAGGGTATGGAGCATCTCTTCGCGGGTGTCCCGTCCGTCATCCTCTCTGACAAGGGTGAAAAAGCCGCTGTTAGCGAACTCGTCATACCGCTCCTTGCTGTTGATCAGTGCCAGCCCTCTGCGGTAGTTCTCCATAACGGCCTCCGGGTCGTCGCAGCTGTTGATCACGTCGAGCAGGAACTTCTTCTCGGGATCGTTGCGGTCGAAGAACCTTTCCACGCTCATGCTCTGAGGTGACAGCATGACTGCTACGTGGTCGTAGTCGCTTATCCTATGGAGCATATCCAAGGGTATATTGGTATCGACTATGACCTTGCCCTGACCAAAGAGGGATATGAGCTTCGTCACCTC
>JAFYEQ010000342.1 GCA_017544185.1 Oscillospiraceae bacterium | reverse complement strand
GCCGCAGGCGGCGTGGCAGAGGACCTCTACGACGATACCGATATGGACGACTGATCACCGATAATATCTTCTTCATACTTTTCCCCTCCCAAAAAAGCGGGCTGTGACCGATACGAGACGGTCACAGCCCGCTTTTTGTCCGCCTCTCCCTTCCCTCGGACGGTAGACGATCCTACGTCATACAGCATCTTATACAACGACTGTATGATATATTTGTAGCATATTTCAGTTCCATCCCCGTGACAGACCGCCCAAAATGTGGTATAATAAACACAGGCTGGTGCCCAAGCACCTCCGCGATACAGTACATGTGGTCGGAGGATATGGTCCTCACGGCAGATGCCTGCGACAAGACGGCGCTGCTGCTGAGCGCCACGGGAAATGACGGGCTCTCCGCCCTCGCACCGGTATACAGCGGCGAGGACAGCACAGGCTATGCTTTATGCAGCGTCTTGGGATATACCGCCGTGATGGACAGCAGCTGGGCCTCGGCAGAGAACGTAGCTAAAAAGTATTATCCGGACTTCACGCTCATGACAGCCCAGAGCGTCACCACAGACATCTATGACGCATACAGCGGTGCTGCCTCCCAGATCGACGGCATCAACGCCGCCAGACAGGAAAAGGTCGTGGGGAGCACCATCATCGACTGCGGGAAGGATATGGTGTCCACGCTCAAGACGTTCAATACCGACACCGTCACATATACCGTCGAGAACGGCAAACTGATGAGGTATGTCGACAGGGATACGGATATCGACATACAGGCCACGAAAGTCGTTTATACCAGAGCCTGCGTCTCGGACCCTGTCCCCGCCAAGCCCACTGTGTCCATCAAGGCAGCCTTCGGCGGCAGGACCGTCACCTTCCAAAGCGACAGCCCCGAGAATGAGATATACTATCAGTTCGGCTCGTCCAACATCACTGCCGACTGCGACCATATAAAGGCAGGCGGCACCATATTCCTGAATAGGCCTATGACAGGCAGAGATGCAGCCATGTACTTCAAGGCCTATCGCGGCCGAAGATGGTCTTCCCCGGCAAAATGGGGCGTGCTGAACGTGCAGATCGACAAGCCCCTCATCACCCCCTCCGGCCCCGCATCCCAGAACAAGTTCAAGATCTACACCCAGACCAAGGACAGCTATATCGTATACACACTCGACGGCACCATGCCAGCCATCGAGGAGGGCACCAACAAGCTGAAAGTCTCAAACGGCAGACTGATATGGAGCACCTCGGGCGTCATCGACGTACCCAAGGGCCGCACCGTCAAGGCCATCGCCGTCCGCTGCGGCCTCGTCACCAGCGACCCCTTGACCTTTACAAACAGGTGACCCGTGTAGGGGGCACGCAAGCGTTGAGAGTGGAGAGTTACAAGAGCGTTAAGAGTGGAGAGTTGAGAGTTGAGATAACGGTAAATGCATAGATCGAACGTTTCCGTCGTAGGGAGCCAACGGGTCTCCTACGGAGCCCTCGTGTCGGCCCTTGGATCCCCGCAAATAAACCGTTCCCGTTTCTATCCAAGGAGAACATCATGGAAATATATGACATATCACAAGAAGTCTTCGGGTGCAAGGTGTTCCCCGGAGATCCCGCCCCCGAAAAACGTATGATGATGAGCATCGAGAACGGGGACATAGTAGACCTTACCGCGTTCAGCATGTGCGCCCATAACGGGACGCATACCGATGCGCCCTGTCACTTCATACGCGGCGGCAAGTCCATAGATCGGGTGCCGCTGGACAAGTTCGTGGGCTACGCCTACGTCGCCCGCCATCACGGCGATATATCCGCGCAGGACGCCATGGACATACTTGAAGCGGCCCGTGCCATAGACCCACGCTGCGCCGAAAGGATCCTCGTCGGCGGGGAAGCTACAGTCACCGCCGATGCCGCAAGGGTATTTGCCGACCAAGGCATAAAGCTGTTCGGCAACGAGTCCCAGACCGTAGGCCCCGAAGACGCCCCCATGGAGGTACACCTGATCATGCTGGGCGCAGAGATAGTCCTCCTTGAAGGCATACGCCTTGACGGCATAGCCGAAGGGGAGTATATACTGCATTCTGCTCCCCTCTGTCTGGGCGGCGCCGACGGCGCCCCCTGCCGCGCTACGCTGATGAGGATATGACACTATTCTGCTTCTATATCATTGTTTCGCAGTAAAGAGATGCAACTGCTCGCGCAGTTGCTAGAGATGCGACTACATCAGCGATCGCTGAGAATGTGTGGCTATCGCCACATCCCTAATGGGGGCAGCAGCCCCATGCCCCCGCATCTATCCATGGTTTAGATCAAGTAGTATAAAACATCCCCCGCTGTAAGACAGATACCTATATAGAAGTTTTGCCCCTGAGTGTTACAAAGCACTCAGGGGCATTGTGCATATTTATGTTGCTAAGCTAGATCAGGATCTATCTTTCCATCTTTACTTCTGTTGTTCCTCCCTCAAACTTTTTTGTACTCGTGAGATGAAATCCGTGTGTCTCATAGAAGCGAATAGCATCAATGTTTTTTTCTATTGACCACAGAAAAGTAATAGGATAATGCTCTTTGGCATATTCGATCAATGTTGATCCAATGCCCTGACCTTGGAAAAAGTGATCGACGTATAACTCGACGATCTCATTTCCCTCAATGCGAATGAGCCCTTTTACGATCCCATCATCATACACGAAAATATTGTCAATGATACCGGCTTCAATGTATTTCTTTGCTACAGGAAGCACCTGTAGTTCCCCGAATGAATAGACATCATCTTGAAATATAGAGCGGTATTTCATTCGTTTCACGAAAACGAGTATTTCTGCAATTCTTGAAGCATCTTTTTCCGTTGCTTTTCTGATCATATGTGTGTCATTTACCTCCACAAATTCCGATCTTTGTCAGTAACGATTATAGCACATCATCTCTGTACTGTCAATAGGAACGCCATAGTACTTCTGACCTTACATCAGAAATACTATGGCGTAAAACTTCTTTATGCGTACCGTTCTTAAAGCGGGGGATGTCTGTTAACTGTCATTCATCCAGACACTTGTCCAGACCGTCGCATATCGCCTGCTTGTCCATCTTCTGACCGATGAACACCAGCTTGATCTCCCTGTCGCCGTACTTGTCGTCCCAGCTCGCAGCGATGTCGGGATACTGCGCGAGAAGGCGTTTGCGCTCACGCTCGGGAGCCGCAGCGAACCACTTGCCCGAGTTGGTAGCGGTTATCTGTACGCCCGACTGCTCGAAGACATATGCCTCGTCCCACTGGTCGGAGAACCAGAGCATACCCTTGCAGCGGATGACGGACTTGGGCCAGCCGCCCACCCATTCCTGCAGACGGTCCTTGTTGAAGGGCCTGCGGCGGTAGTATACGAAGGTACCGATGCCGTATTCCTCGGCCTCGCCCTCGTCGTGATGATGGTGATGATGATGCCCGTGATGATGCTCATGCTCGTCGTGGTCGTCGTCATCATCGTCGTGATCGTGATGATGCTGCTCGTGCTCATCATGATCGTCATCGTCGTCATCATCGTGATGATGATGCTCGTGCTCGTCATGATCGTCATCGTCGTCATCATCATCTACGCCGTTCTCATATGCCTGAGCCCAGCCTGCGGAGGTGACTGCCTGCTCGAAGTCGTATACGCCCGTATCGAGTATATCCCCTACGCTCACCTTGCCGTAGGTAGCCTCTATTATGCGTGCCTTGGGCTGGAGAGCGCGTATCATAGCCTTTACGCGCTCGAGCTGCTCGGGCTCTACCTTGTCCACCTTGTTGAGTATGATCGTGGTGCAGAACTCGATCTGCTGTATCAGCAGGTTCTCGATGTCCTCCTCTTCGATGTCCTTCTTGAGAAGGTCGTCGCCGCAGCCGAACTCGGTAGCCATACGAAGAGCGTCCACTACCGTAACGATGTTGTCAAGACGGCATATGGGCTTCTTGAACTGAGGATCGCCGCTCTTGCCCTCCAACACGGATATGGTCTGAGCGATGGGCATGGGCTCGCATATGCCCGAAGCCTCGATCAGCAGATAGTCGAACCTGCCCGTATCGATCAGTTCCTTGATCTGGTTCATCAGATCCACCTTCAGCGTGCAGCATATGCAGCCGTTGGACAGGGGCACCAGGTTCTCGTCCTTCTGGGTCACAGCGCCGCCCTTCTGTATCAGTGCGGCATCGATGTTGACCTCGCCTATGTCGTTGACTATGACCGCGCACTTATAGCCCTCCTGATTGGAGAGCACATGGTTTATCAGCGTGGTCTTGCCTGCCCCGAGATAGCCCGTGAGCAGAGTGATGGGTACAATGTTCTTTGACATATATATCATCCTTTCAGCCGTATCATTATACCGAGGTATATTATACCACAACGGTATTCCTTTGTCAACCGCGTATCTGCCGATATTTTGACGGGATACGCTCCCTTGGGTATATACAATGACAAATGGGGCAGACCGAAGCCTGCCCCTAAAAATGTCTGCGGATCTGTCGGAAAGCCGTATCATACTGTATCTTCCCCGATCTGCAGATCGGGGAAGAGATACATATCAGCTGTTTTTATACTCGAGCACATCGCTCGTGACAAGGCCGCATCTGACAGCGATCACCTTGATGGTGCGTCCTCTGGGTACCTGTACGACCCCGGACGTTCCCCATATGATGCCGCCACCGCTTATGACCCTGAGAGACTGTGTCCCCTCCTCGATCGCGGGATCGGGGGCGTTGAGGGAGTACACGATGTAGCTGTTCTTGGTCTGAGTGTAGATCCTGAACATATTGTCCGCCCTATTGCCCGAAGGCACTATCAGCGGCTTCGCGATCTGTACGTTGAGCACGCCCCACTTGCCTACCTCCGACCAAACGCCGTTCTTGTATGCCTTGTAGAACATCGCTGCCCTGTTTCCCGTCATCGGCTCATCGAGGAACAGTGCCTCATTGGGCTTGATGTGGCTGCACGCAGTCGTGATGTTGGACGAGCCGAAGCTGTAGTAGATGTCCACATCGCTGTCGAGCGCGTTGCCCTGTTCATCCGTGGTGAAGGTCACGGTGCGCCCGCCGAACGCCGTCCTGATGGTGGGCTTGCCCACCTTGGGGAGCTTTGCCTTCGTCGGGGGGATGGTCTCTTTTTTGGTGTCGGTGTAGGTCTTGCCGTTAAAGGTCGCCTTTGCGGTATAGGTGCGAATGCCCGAAGCGGTATCGGTCGCTGCCTTGGTGACCTTGTTCGTCACGGTCGCCGTAACGGTATGTGTATCGGTGCAGCTCGTACATCTGAACGCAGCAGTCGCGGACGCATAGCCGTTCCATGTCCACGTCGGCTCGCCGTAGGTATGCCTCGTCGCAGGGATGGTCTCCTTTTTAGTATCGGTGTAGGTCTTGCCGTTAAAGGTCGCCTTTGCGGTATAGGTGCGTATGCCCGAGGCGGTGGCGGTCGCAGCCTTTGTGACCTTGCTCGTCACTGTCGCCGTCACAGTGCGTGTATCGGTGCAGCCAGTGCAATTGAACGTAGCGGTCGCAGATGTGTATCCGTTCCATTTCCACGTAGGCGTGCCGTAGGTGTGACTGCACGTCGCCATAGATCCCGTCACTACGATAGCTTCATCCCACTTTATGCTTGGTTCGCCATTGAACGTATTGTTTGGATCGAGATTTCCAAACTGTTTCCCTTTGAATATAGAGCATACAACGATCTTTAATGTTACATCAGAACTGAAGGGACCTATGGTATAGGAATTATTTGTAGTATCTATTTGTGAGTCAAGGAAAGGGTTACCACGAGTATCATAATAATGGATCCTATAGTTATCAACAGCAGGATCGTTTTCCCATGATAAATTGACAAAATACGATCCAGCCCCATTTGTCGCATTTGGATCCGGTACTGCTTGAGTCTGTATCTGTGCAGGGACGATTGGGCTGATGCGGTCGCATACGGGAAACTGGATCCTCCCGTTCACAAAAATCTTCGAAGAGGTAAAATAATAGAGAAAATCAATCGGATCATCAGTATATATCACATGATGTCCATTAGGATCTATGGTATGTGCTTTTGAAGTACTCGTGGCGAGCCAGACCCAGTCGCAGTAGTCAATATCGGTATGATCAAGCCATGTTATATCCGTCACATACCATATACCATCGATCTTGACACGGTTCCAAGCATGGTCACCTTTATGCGACCTTACTGTACCAACGTCAAGCCCCGCACGCGAGGCGATATAGGTAAATGCAGTTGCATATCCTGCACATACCGCACGTCCTTGTAACAATGGGAATATCAAGGATTTGTCTCTATATTCCAGATCATATGTGATCTTGTCCGACATCAGCTCCGCTATGGTATAAAGTTTTTCAAATTCGGTGGAGCATGAATTGATCTGAGGCAGCCATGCATTTACAACACTGTCTATCTGCCTTTGATAGTTATCTCTGGCAGCGTCTGTCAGACAGTAGGCTCTAACACCAATACATAATTCTGTGCCAGTGTTATGATAGTTTCCAATACCGCCAAAGTTAGCAAAGAAATATTGAGGGTTATCAAGATCAAATGCTTCACCTATGGCGGAGGCTTCATCATAGGTATATGCAGCAGGATCAAGATTTGTTCCGTAGTAATATGCTTGAATAGACAGATCCACATTTGAAGCAATGAGGGACTCACATGCTGCGACCATCTCATCATATAATGCCTTGCCCTTTGGTGTGAGCTGATCGTAGTAGAAGGTGCTCGAGCCCGCAGGTCTGCCCGCACGATAGACCGCACTGTCGGTGTACAGGTCGGAGGTGTCGATGGCATCGTAGGGATCGTCGATCCCCGTAAGATCGTACTTCGTGACCCTGCGGATGACCGCCATGTCCTCTTCACTGATCTCAAAGACATGGAAATGCGGATCGGCGGGATCGATCCCGGAGGACAGCCTTTCGTTGAGCTCGTTGACATATGCGATAGCCTCTTCGATGGTCATCACATCGTCCGTGCCGTCAACGTCTCCCGCATCGGCGGTGTCCTGTGCGGTGTCATCGCCGGATGCCGCAGCTTCATCGGCGGGGGTATCGGTGTCGGCTTGATCCTCCGCATCGGCGGACGCTGTCTCGCCGGATGCCGTGCCGTCGGATGCCGTGCCGTCGGGTGATGTGCCGTCGGGTGATGTGCCGCCGTCCTCTGCATCATCATCGTGAACGGTGTCTGCATCGGACAGCTCCGTGTCCTCTTCGGGGCTGTCTGTATCTTCGGAGGCTTCTTCGTCATCGTCATGCTCCCCGCAGTGTGCATCGTCACAGGTGTCTGCCGTGTCGCAGACATGATCGTCACAGCAGCCGTCCTCGCATCCGTCACACGCACCGCTGTCGGTCATATCCGCAGTTTCCTCCGCCGAGACCGTCACCGTCTCGGGCTCATCCGCGAACACGGGAGACACCGTGCTCGTGAACATCGTGAGCGCCGCAAGGAGCGCGACCATCCTTTTCATTACCATCTCTCCTATCTTAGGTACAGGATCATCCTATACCATCCATTATACCACTGTCTCCATGCTAGTTCATGAATATTCTGTAAACACTGCCGCAGATACCGAGATCATAATGCTTTACGGGCAGAAAACGTATGAGCCGATGTGCTTTCGCACATCGGCTCAGTTATGATATCCGAGAAGACCGTCATGCGTTGACTATGACCGCGCACTTATAGCCCTCCTGATCGGAGAGCACATGGTTTATCAGCGTGGTCTTGCCTGCCCCGAGATAGCCCGTGAACAGATAACGCTCTCGTAGGATCCTGACTATAAAGGGGCAGGATCTCTCCTGCCCCATTTCGTCATATCTTGACTACGTCGTATATATCCTTCTGCTCATCGCCTGCAAGATAGTCATATGCCAGCTTGAGCATATCCCCGCGGGTATATCCCTTGTTCTCACCAAAGGTCTTGCTGTCGGGATCGATCAGCTCAAGAGCCTTGGCGAAGGTGATGTAGCCGATGTAGGGACTGTCTGGCTCCACGTCCTTGTACGGGGACTTGTATATGCCCTTTACCTCTGCCGCCTTGAAGTAGTCCGAGCCGTACTCGCGCAGATAGATCTTGGCGATCTCACCTCTGCATATGGGCTTTAGGCTCTCCTTGTTGGTGACATACCTCTGAGCCTTGTCGTCCCACTTGTCGGCATAGGGATAATGAAGATCCGTACAGTATACCATATCCCACAGCTTGGTGAACTCACCTGCGGTCATTTTGCCGTCGGGATCCAGCTTGGATGCATCGGTGCAGTATATGCCGTAGTCGAGCAGAGTCTGTATCTCCTTCTCGTACTTGTGGCCCTTGATGTCGGTATAGGCGATGACCTTGGTCTCTTCCGTCACCTCTTCCTGATAGTAGTCCTCACCGTTGTAGGTCAGACGCTTGCCCGTGTTCATATCTATCATGTAGTCTGAGTCGAAGCGGTAGGTCAGATAGGTATGGGGGCGCAGCTGCAGATCGGTGAAGCCTGTGTAGTAGAGATCCGGCTGCATCTTCTCGAACAGCATCTCATATGCCTTGTCCTCGCCTACGGGCTCGGGCTTGGGGAACTCCATATCATGATAGGTGTACTCGAAGGACAGTACCTCGTCGCGGGAGTCCACTTCTATGCGGATATCATCGAAGTCAGCTTCCAGATCGTTGACGAACCTGGTGTAGTACACATCTGCGGTAGTGGTATCCGCATCATACTTCCGGGTGCCGCCCGTGATGCGGTACTCATAAGCCTTGTCACCCATGAAGTGCTTGGCAGCGGCAGTGGCCCTCGCCTGTACCTTCTTCTTGTTGGCAGGGGTCGTGTTCCTGTTGGGGCTCTTCTTGCCGTAGCTGTAATACTTGGAGAAGGATACGATCTCGCCCGTCACGGCATCCATCTCCACACGGAGGGATATGCCGTCTTTGGTGTCGTCCTGCGTGGAGAAGCTGAACGCCAGCACGCGGAGCGTCTGCTCCTCGCCCTTGGTGTCGGTATAGGTGGATGTATAGTTGCTGGTGTTCACCAGCTCATCGTTGAACACGATGAAGGGATCGTCCTTGATCTTCTTCAGCAGCTCCTCGTAGGACATATACTTGCTCTCGTCCTCTACGGCTGCCAGCTCTGCAGAGCTGAGGCCTCCTGCCATCTTAGGCTCTTCGGCTGCCTCGTCGCACTCCTCTTCGATTGCCTCTTCTTCGTAGTAGTTGAAGTCGTCCGACCAGTCGTATGCGTCGGTGTAGGAATATTTCTTCCTGTCCTCGTACAGCTTGGTGTACTCGCCCGTGATAGCGTCTATCTCGTTCTCGCCCGATACCTTGGGCTGGTATACGGGGCGTATGAACTGCTTGTAGTAGCCCTCGTCCGTCTCCTCGTCGTATTCCCATTGCGAGAACAGCTCATAGCTGCTCCCCAGCGGCTTGCGGGACTTGAATATCTCACACGCCTTCTCGGGCGTGATGCGCTTGCTCGCATCGGGGAACTCCGCCTTGTTCCACCAGCGCAGATCCATGGAGATCAGCTCTCCGGTGTCCTTGTCGATGGTGATATGGCCCGAGTTCTCATCGAAGGGTATACCGGATATGGGACGGGTGATCGTGAAGCGCATATCCGATGAATGTATCACATCGGCGCCCGTATCCCGCTCTATCACAGGATCTCCCTTGAGGCCAGGATCTGTCTTGTATAGCAGCTCCTTGACCCTTGCCTTCTGCTGCTCCTCGGTCATCTTCGGGAAACCGATACGGGACTCTCTCTCCGCCTTGCGATGAGATATCCCGTTTATGAACCCGTCGAAGCAGGAGACCTTGATGCTCTCCAGCTCCTCGGTGCGTGTGCCCCAGGAATACTTCCTCTCGCCCTCTTTGTACCACCTGAGGGTGTAGAAGGTGGTGCCGTACTTTGTGTTGGTGTCGTACTCGAACTTGTCCAGATCCGCAGGTATGTCCACACGGCTCTTCACGTCGAGTATCACCTTTTCAAGCGCCTTGGCCTCATCGGTGGTCCCCGCCTCGGCAGCCGCAGAGGTCTCCTCCGCGAACACAGCCACAGACGGCATCATCGTGCTCGTCATCATCACAGCGGCGATCAGCGCCGCATATCGTTGATATC
>JAFYEQ010000341.1 GCA_017544185.1 Oscillospiraceae bacterium | reverse complement strand
GAGCCTGATAGAAGTGCCGCCTACTATACCAAGAGAAAGTACACCGAGAAGGCTCTTGGCATTGACCCTTCTCTCCTCCTTCTCGATCCAGATAGAGGATCTGAACTCATTAGCCTTCTGGATGAAGAAAGTAGCGGGGCGAGCGTGCAGGCCGACCTGATTCTGGACCATTACATCTTTAACATACATTGATCTTCTCTCCTAACATAACATAACAGTGTGTGTAGAAAAGGGCAGCGGATAGGTCTGTAGCTCCGCAGCAAATATACCGTCACATAAGCTATGGCAGTATTACCCTTGCTGATCATAATTATAATCCTTTGGGGGCGATCAGTCAAGACAAATAAAAAAAAATTTATCTTTTGAAATGATTTTCTGCTTTTTGTATCAAAATAACTTTTTGCCTTTGTGCGATCTGGTGAAATTGACAGATTTTGATCATGATGTACAAAAGCACACATTGTTTTATATGCATTTTACCGCATTTTTATTTTCATAGTGCTAACTATGCCGACATAAATTTTTAATATTTATATTTTGACCTTAAAAATGCAGACCGGACAGTGCATGGAAAAAAGCTGTCTTTCGGGCTTTTATATATCACTGTTTTCAGTGCTATATAATGATCGGTAGGGTCGGTCCACGATAAGATCAAACACATATACACACATGAGGATATAGTATCAAATATCGTATCCATTTATGACGGCAGGAACGAGCCCCGCTCTACTGTTCCTCCACTGTTATCAGTGGGTCATCGAAGCTGATGGGATCATATATCCGGGGACGGGATGTGCCGTTTTTCATCTTTGGTATTGCAATTTTGCGTATAACATGGTATAATATACGCGGTGATAAAATGATACTGACAATGAAGAACATCTCTCGCGTATACAACGGCGCATATGTCCTTGAGGACGTGCAGCTGACGATAGAGAACAACGACAGGATAGGCCTGGTGGGCGTCAACGGCTGCGGTAAGTCTACACTGTTGCGCATAATAGCGGGTCTCGAGGAATATGAGAGCCGCCCGGAGCCGGATATCCCCATGCTGTCCGTAAGGCGGGATGCACGTATAGGCTTCCTGCAGCAGGACACAGGGCTCGACAGGTCCTCCACGGTTTACGAGGAGATGAAGAGCGTATTCAGCGACCTCTACGCCATATGGGACGAGATGAAGTCGCTGGAGCAGGTCATATCCGAGACAGGCGACGAGAAAGCACAGGAGAGATATGCCCGAAGGACTGCCGAATTCGAGGCTAAAGACGGCTACCAAATAGATGTGAATATCCGCAAGGTCCTGACAGGCATGGGCTTTGGAGCGGATATGTACGACAGAGTGATATCCACCCTGAGCGGAGGGGAGAAGACAAGACTGGCGTTGGCGCGTCTGCTGCTGGAGGCTCCCGATCTTCTCATGCTGGACGAGCCTACCAACCATCTGGATGCGGACACGGTGATCTGGCTGGAGGGATATCTAAGCGAATACAAGGGAGCGCTCCTGATAGTATCCCATGACAGATACTTCCTCGACAAGCTTTGTACTTCTATATGCGACATAGAGCAAAGGCATCTCAGGCGCTGGAAGGGCAACTATACCGCATATCTCAAGCTGCGTGCCGAGGACGATGACAGGCGCATGAAGCTTTGGGAAGCCCAGCAGGAGGAGATCGCCAAGCTGCAGGACTTCATAGACCGCAATCTGGTACGCGCCTCCACGTCGAATATGGCCAAGTCCCGCATAAAGAAGCTGGAGAGCATGGAGCTCATAGACAAGCCCGTGATACATCACAAGACTGCGGATATCCGCTTCAGCTATGATATAGAGCCGCCCGAGGAGGTACTCACCGTCAAGGGAGCTGCTCTCACGGCGGGAGATAATGTGCTCGCCCGCGACGTGTCCTTCACGGTGCGCAGAGGTGACCGTATAGGCATCACAGGTCCCAACGGCGCAGGCAAGTCCACGCTGATCAAGATGATACAGGGGATATACCCCTGCGGTGAGGGCAAAATCTTCTGGAACAAGAACGTGAAGCTGTCCTACTTCGATCAGGAGAACACCCAGCTCCATCCCGAGCTCACTCTCATAGACGAGATACATACCCGCTACCGCGGCATGACGGACGAGAAGATCCGCAAGCTGCTGGGCAGTGTGCGTCTCACGGGTGAGAACGTGTTCAAACGGGTAGACGTGGTCAGCGGCGGTGAAAGAGCCAAGCTGTGCTTCGCACTGATGATGCTGGAGCGGGGCAATGTGCTCATTCTCGACGAGCCCACCAACCATCTTGATATAGATACCCGTGAGATACTGGAGGAAGCCCTGGCTGAGAGCACCGCCACTATGATATTCGTATCCCATGACAGATATCTGCTGGACCGCCTGTCCACCCGCATAATAGAGGTAAGGGACGGCGTGACGGTATACGACATGGGGTACAGCGAGTACATATCCCGAAAGACCGAGACCGAGCCCGTACAGGCAGAAAAGCCCCGTCAGGAAAAGACCACCTCTCACCGCTCCAAGCAGCAGCGAGCTGAAGACGCAAAGCGCAAAGCGCGTATCAAGGAGCTGGAGGAGCAGATCCATGACCTCGATCAGGAGCTGGCACGGCTGCAGGAGGAGATGGCGGACCCCGATATCGCAGGCGATTATATCCGCCTCAATGAGAAATGCACGGAATACGAGGACAAGAAGCGCCTGTCGTCGGACCTTGCCGACGAGTGGCTCATGCTCCTGGATGAGGGATGAAATGCGTATAGACGGTTTTATATTCGATCTCGACGGGACACTGGTGGACAGTATCGACGTATGGTCGGAATGTGACAGAGTGTTCTTGGAGAGGCACGGCAGGGAGTACACCGCCGAGATATCCGAAAAGCTGAAGAAGACCACACTGTCCCTTTCCGCTTCGGT
>JAFYEQ010000340.1 GCA_017544185.1 Oscillospiraceae bacterium | reverse complement strand
GCGGTCCCGTTTGAAGTCAAATATCTTATTGCGGTAGAACACGGTGAACGGACGGCAACGCACCTTTAATGCGCTTTGGGTCTTCTCTATCGGGAACCGCAGATGCTTGAGCTCGTGGAGTATATCAGTTTCATCTACTGGTTTGAGCAGGAAACCGCTGGGATGTGCTCCATGAGCCTGATAGGCATACTCGGGATGGCCCGTTACGAATATGATATTCATGCGAGGGTATCTCTTTTGGATAAGATCTGCGGCCTCTATGCCATTTATCCCGGGCATCTCTATGTCGAGGAATATGATCTGCACCTCATCGCTCAGCATCTCAAGCGCAGTATCCATGTCGGCAGCGATAAGATGTGAGCCCTCCGGGTCGATACTAGTCAGCATCTTCTTCATCAGGCGAGCCGAAGTCTCCTGATCGTCGATCGTAAGTGTGACCATGCGCTGACCCCCTATTTTTCGATGCTCTTTATAGTTATCCTTGCAGTGGTGCCGTTTTCCGTAGGTATTATCTCCAGCTCACCGCTGGTCATGGTCCTGAGCCTTGTACGGACATTCTCTATCCCTATGCCCTTGCGGTGTTCCTGCTGTTTGGTGAGCCCCGACCGTCCTATCCCCTTGTCTATGACCTCAATGATCATGCTGTCATCTTCTTTTCGGGTCACGATCCTCACTGTACCGCCTTTTTCATAGGATGCGACGCCGTGCCGCACGGCATTTTCCACCAGAGGCTGTACGGACAGTATCGGTATCAGGAAATCGTCATATCCTATCTCGTATTCCACATTGAGACGGTCTCCGAAATTCCTCTCTTCAAGGGAGAGATATGCCTCGATATTCTCCATCTCCTGCTCGAACAGGATGAGCCTCGTATCGCCCAGCGCTTCAAAATTGGAACGCAGATACCTGGAAAAATCAGTCAGGCTCTCGTATATCTCGGGATAGTCAACGCACTGTGAACGCAGCGCCATAAGAGAATTATTGATAAAATGAGGCTGGATCTGCGCCATGAGCATCTCGTTCTTGTTCTTTTCAAGAGCCAGCTTGTTCTCGGCCAGGTTCCTCTGTGTTTTTTCAAGCTCTCTTGCATAGTTCATGGCAACGACGGATTTGTTCTTTTCATATACCATGAACATCAAGAGCGCGGATATCGCTATCATTATGTTATTGAGACTGATCTTATGAACGACTACTGAAAATACCAACGCTATCATCGGGAACAGCGCAGCCACCATTATCATCTTTTTGACCAGATCTGATGTATGCTCCCATTCAATAATAATGACCAGTACTATGAAAAGTATAGTGACAACGCCTACGCCCTGCCATACCCAATACCCCCAGGAACGCTTGTATTCGTTTCGAGCGGTGATAGTATACAGTGCATTTGTGAACGGCGTGACCGCCAGCAGTACAAGATCTGCAAGCTGTAGTATCTGGAATGCTCTCAAAGCCTTATGAGTCTTGCACTTATCGTTTTTGACCACATGGTCGTCCACTACCTTCAGAAAGAACAGCATCTGAAGACCGCCGACCGCATAATAGCAGAACACGCCGGTACGTATCGCGACATACGCAAATGGTCCGGTCGTACCGCCCACGATTATATCAACTATATCACACAGATCGTATATGAACACGGTCGTAAAGAATATGATGAGCTCCTTCGTCATCGGTATCTCTATTTTGCGCAGCTGAGTATCCTCTTTGTCTCTCCTTATGCCCGCGATCATCGTAGAGATAAGGAGGATAAAAATGATCTCGTTCCATATCTCTATCACTATCTGTACGAACATAGGGTTGCCTATGCGCTCGATAAGTTCCGTCATAATAATTCCCTTTATCGACTATAAGATCACCTATTATACATTATAACATACAGAGTGTTACCAGACTGTTACAAGGCGTCCACATTATGTGATGATCCTGTGATGATCTGATGAAATTTAGATGAGATCTATGCCTTCTGTATCATTTCAACGAAAGAGCATACCAATGCAGTACCGTATCAAAGCAGAGCATACGGCCAACGCGCTCATCCCTTTACCGCACCTGCGGTGATGCCCTTGACGATATACTTTTGACAGAAGATATATATGACCATTATCGGGATGAGGGACATGATCATCACCGCCAGTGATGCACCCAGATCCACGCTCCCGTAGCTGCCCTTGAGGTACTGGACATGTATCGGTATGGTCCTGTACTCGGTGATGTCAAGTACAAGGTACGGCAGCAGATAGTCGTTCCATATCCACATGAGCTCCAGTATCCCCACGGATATCGCGATAGGCGACATCATCGGGAACACCACACAGAAAAAAGTTCTGATCGGGCCGCAGCCATCTATCACCGTGGCTTCCTCGATCTCATACGGGAGCCCCCTGACAAAGCCCGAGAACATGAATATCGACATGCCCGCACCGTATCCCAGATATACTGCAGGTATGGTCCACGGCTTATCGAGCCCGAGCCTGTATGCTGTGGAGGAAAGCGTGAACATCACCATCTGGAACGGTACTGCCAATGAGAACATACACAGATAATAGAATATCTTCGAGAACAGACTGTTCACTCTTATGATATACCACGCCGCCATTGAACAGCATATGATGACCAGAGCTGTAGATACAGTGCTGATCAGCACACTGTACCCGAATGACTTCAGGAACGGATAGTTTCCGAAGATAAGGGCATTTTTGTAGTTTTCCCCCATCGAAAAGCTATCCGCAGTCGGCAATGAGAATATCCCCCGAACTATCGCATCAT
>JAFYEQ010000339.1 GCA_017544185.1 Oscillospiraceae bacterium | reverse complement strand
GTTGGCAAAGGATGAGTACAGCCACGCGAGCACCATCACTACAGCCGCGACCTTCATCAGGAACTGTATCACATGAGCGTTGAGATATCCCTCGTACTGCCAGAAGGAGCAGGTCATGCAGGACATGGCACACGCGAACGCTATGCCCACAAGGGATAGCTTCTTCTCATGCTCCGCTATCTTTTTGAGTATCTTCATCATCTGACCTCCGCTGCGCACGCTGGTCTCTCTCATGCATGGAGAATACGCAGCCGCAGTAATCCTGTCGGTATATAGAGTACTGTTTGCTGAGTTCTGTGGAGCGCTTGTAGCCGCCCCGCTTCTTGAAGTCGGAATACAGATAGGCCACACCGTATCTGTCGGAGAGCTTGCCGCCGATCTCATTGAGCCATTCGGCGTCCTTCATCGGACTGATCGAGAGCGTGGTCGTGAAAAAGTCGTATCCGCGCTCCTTTGCGAGCTTTGCCGTTTCCTCGAGCCGCAGCTCATAGCACAGATAGCATCTGTATCCTCTCTCGCCCGTGGCCTCATAGCCCTTGACAGTATCATAGAAGCGCTCGCTCTGATGCTCGGTGCCTATGAAGCTGACAGGGTGCATGAACGTCATCTCACCGATGAGCCGTTCCTGCTCGGTACGCCGCTTATAGAACTCCTCGGGCGGATATATATTGGGGTCGAAGTAGAATATGGTGATCTCGAAGTACCTCGACAGGTACTCCAGCACGTAGGTGGAGCAGGGCGCACAGCAGGAATGGAGCAGCAGCTTCGGCACTCTGCCCGCTGCGGTGATATCCGCGATAGTGCTGTCGAGGATCTGCTGGTAGTTCTTCTTCATGTGGTCCAGTATCCTGTGCTGTCAGCCGCAGGCTCCGCTGAGGTATTTGTAGTGACATCGGTGGATGCAGATCCGGCAGCGCTCTGAGCGATGGCTATTATGCTCTGGGCAGTCCTTGCTACATCCGCGGCAGCCCCTTGCTCCTCGGACTGTTCGTCTTCGGTCGGTGTCTCGTCCGTATCGCTCTCGGTATCAACGGGATCTGTATCGACCAGACCCTTACGAGCCTCACGTTTTTCAGTCTTCTCCTCAGCCTCAGTGGTATCGTTCTGTACCTGACGCAGCATTATCTGGTATGCAGGACCCTTGAAGTGGAGCCCGTCCTTCTCGGCATAATCCGCGTTGAAGTAACCGTTGGAGTCGATGAGCTTGGACCATACGTCGGAGTAGACGTAGCCGTTGGCAAGGCAGAAGCCCTTCAGGCTCTGGTTATACTTTTCGATACGCTTCATGATCTCATCGGACGAGATCTGGTCCTGGAAGGAATATCCCATAGTGACGGGGGGAGTGCTCACTATGATCACTTCCGCATCGGGTGCCTTTTCCTTGATCACATTGACCAGCTTGCCCATGCTGGTGATCATCTCCGCATCCGACAGCCACTGTATGCCGTTGGAGCCCAGCATGATGTATACTCTCCTGGGAGCGGTCCTCTGGAGCATATCGGATATGCCGATGGTGCCGTAGGTGGTCTCGATCTTCTTGGAGAGCACAGAGGAGGGGTTGAGCCCCATCTTAGCGAACACGTTCTTCGCGGGCAGGAAGTTATAGAGAGAGAGCCCTGTGGATATAGAGTCTCCTATGAACAGATCCTTCTTGAAGAAGTCGGGATCGTATTTCTCCAGATCGTCGGACTGAGCAGCAGTCACCTTGACGCTGGTCATATCTGCTATGGGATCGAGATCGTAGATGTCCGTTTCGGAAGGATCCGCATCATCCAGATCCTCGTCTCCGGACTTGGCCGTGGTGGTGACGGCAGTGGTCTCGGCTGTAGCAGTAGATGTGGTGGTGTCGGTAGGCTCGTCGGGCGCAAATGTGACCTCGGTCACAATGTCGTCGGTATCCTTCGCATCCCCGTCTGCGTCTGCCT
>JAFYEQ010000338.1 GCA_017544185.1 Oscillospiraceae bacterium | reverse complement strand
GGGATCTGTACCGCGAATATAGCCAGCTCTATGAGCACTGCGGATATTATGCCCGACAGCCCCGCGTATATGGTGCTCTCGCGGAAGAGGAGGGTATATATCTGCTTGTCCGACATACCGCAGGCGCGGAGCATAGCCAGCTCTGAGGTGCGGTTGAGGACGTTGGCGGATATGATGTTCACGATATTGATCACGGCTATGATGGATATGATCGTTATCACGAAGTATCCTGCCAGCTCTATTATACGCAGCAGCATCTGCGCGTCCGCTCTGTCGCCCGAGTTGTTGGTGTACTGTCCGAAGAAGTACTTGTCAAGGTAGTTCTTCGCCCAGATATCGTCATCCGCGGAGAGCAGGAGCTTGGAGTTATATACCTTGTACTCCGTGCCATCCTCTGCGACGGTAACGGTGGTATTGTCATCCGTGCCCTTCTCTTCGAGCATATGGATGTAAGTGCCGTAGGTCACTATGGCCGCGGGCTGAGTGTTCTTCCCCATGAAGGTGCGCCTGTCGGTGGTGTATATCCCCTTCACGTCGAAGGAGCAGTCATCGCCGAAGGATATATGCTGTGATGAGAAATATTTCCCCTTGAACACGGTGGGAGCGGAGGGATATATGTCGTAGAGATACTTGTAGTTCTCGTCGCATATGCTCCGGCACAGCAGCAGACCGCCGCGATCCAGCTCATCGTAGGTTATGTCTGTCCTGATATGGGCCTCGTATTCCGAGCGGCTCACGGGTATGATGTTCAGCAGGCAGCTCTCGCCCCGGAAGGACTGGGATCCCATATCCGCCTTATCGGCGTATACCAAGAACCTCGACCATGCCGTCACCGCTGTGAACTTGTCTTCGCCGGCATCTATGATGTCGGACACACTGAATACCGATGTAGGATCGGTGGAGGAATAGGCCACCTCGTAGCCATAGGGCTCGCGGAGCACGGAGAACCTGTTCACGGTGCCCTCATTGAGCAGATACACCCCGTAGGAGAAGCCTGCGAAAAGGGATATGCTCATGACCATAGATACTATCGTGATGACGAAGCGCTTGGTATTACGCTTTACCGACAGGGATGCGTATGCGGGTATGAACGCGCCGCCTCTTGATATGGCGGAAGGCTTCTTGGGTATGCGTACCGCGTCCTGTCTGCCTGCGGAGCGCAGTGCTTCCACGGGAGTGGACTTGATCGACCTCATGCCTGTGGCTACCGCTGAGATCATTACCCACAGGAGCCCTAGCACCACGGCGGAGACATATACATAGGGGCGTATCTCGAACACCATGTTCCCCACGTCATACTTGCCCGAGCCGCCCACGGCCGTACGTACGATCATGTCGAATATGAGCCTTGCTAGGCCCAGCCCTAACAGGAGCCCCATGACTATGCCGGGGATCGCCAGGTATACCGCCTCGGTCACCAGCATGGAGAAGATCTGCTTCTTGGATGCGCCTACCGCCTTGAGCAGGCCGAACTGCTTTATGCGCTCCTTGGCGGAGATCTCGAAGGAGTCATCTATGACCAGTCTCGCGCAGAACATGATGAATATGATGAACAGGTACATCAGCGCGAAGAACTTGGCGGTATTGAACTTGGCGTCCGTACCCAGATCCTCCGCATTGAGAAGGTCCTCGTTGAGACCGTAGTCGAAATCGTCTATCTCCATCCCCGCTCTGGCGAAGGCCGTCTCCATGTCCCAGTACGCATCGGACATGGTGGAGATGTATCTGCACAGGAGCTGGTCCTTGTTGGAGGAATAGGCTCTGAGCCTCGTATCGTCGTAGGTGACGAAGTTGTACTCGGAGGTGAAGCCCACCACCGTGAAGGATATCTCCTTCGCGTCCTGTATGCTCATCGCGTCGGAGAGCTGAGGGGGCACGTACCAACCGTTCACGTCGCCTTCCACGCCGTTTTGGATCTGCTCGTCGGTCACGTCGTACCATATGCCGTCCTTGTACTGGGGAGCGTCCTCACGGTCGGAGCTGCCGCAGGTGATGAGTATGGCAGTCACCGTATCGCCCACGTTGGGGTAGCCCCACATATACGACTGATCGTAGGACAGTGCTATCTCGCCGTCCTTCTCGGGGAGCCGTCCCTCGCGGGTGGTATACATCGACATGGGCAGCATATCCGGAGTGCCGTCCATACGTAGGAACGTGGTATCCATCAGGTTGCCGCTGCGGCAGAGATACTCTATGTCGGCGTTCTCCTTGTACGCATCGAAGTCGATGTCCGTCCTGGAGGAGTAGCCGGAGATACCGTAGTTCTGGGTCTCGCTCCATATGTCCATATTGCGTATGGTCAGCAGCTCATCCTTGGTGAGCCCGTTGAACACCACATGATAGGTGCCGTTCTTGCGCACCACCGCCAGATCCGATGCCTTGTATATCGACAATGTACACAGCAGCACCGTCAGGAACGCCACGGATACCGTGACCGCCGTGATAGTCATTATCGTATGCTTTTTCTGTCCTTTTAGGTATTTGGCAGTGATCTCGTGTAGTTTCATATTATCTCCCGTTTATCTGAGCATCTTCTTCAGGTACTGTCCGGTATAACTCTTCTTCGTCTTGGCGATCTCCTCGGGGGTGCCTGCGGCTACCACTGTACCGCCGCCGTCGCCGCCCTCGGGACCCAGATCTATGATATGGTCGGCGCATTTGATGACGTCTAAGTTATGCTCTATCACGAGCACGGTGTTACCTGCGTCCACCAGTCTTCCCAACACCTCGAGGAGCTTGTGTACGTCAGCAGTATGCAGTCCCGTGGTGGGCTCATCGAGTATGTATATGGTCCTGCCGGTGGAGCGCTTGGACAGCTCCGTCGCCAGCTTCACGCGCTGAGCCTCGCCTCCCGACAGGGTGGTGGCGGGCTGACCTATCTTGATATACCCCAGTCCTACCTCCTGCAGGGTCAGCAGCTTGCGGTATATCTTCGGGTGGTTCTCGAAGAAGGCAACGCCCTCGTCCACCGTCATCTCCAGTACGTCGTATATGGACTTGCCCTTGTAGCGCACCTCCAGCGTCTCACGGTTGTACCTGTGGCCGCCGCACACCTCGCAGGGCACGTATACATCGGGAAGGAAGTGCATCTCTATCTTTATGATGCCGTCGCCCTCGCAGGCTTCGCAGCGCCCGCCCTTGACGTTGAAGGAGAAGCGCCCCGAGGTATAGCCTCTGGCCTTGGCATCGTTGGTCTGGGCGTACAGCTCACGTATGTCGTTGAACACGCCTGTATACGTAGCGGGATTGGATCTGGGGGTGCGTCCTATGGGCGACTGGTCGATGGCAATGACCTTGTCAAGATATGACGCGCCCGTGCAGGACTTGAAGCTGCCGGGACGGACACGGGCACGGTTCAGCTTGCTCTGGAGGTACCTGTATATGATCCTCTCCACCAGCGATGACTTGCCCGAGCCTGATACTCCCGTGACGCAGGTGAACGTGCCAAGGGGTATGGACACCGTGATGTCCTTCAGATTGTTCTCGCTGCAGCCCTTGAACACCAGCCGCTTCCCCGTACCTGTGTGACGTTCCTCGGGGACGGGTATGCTCCGTCTCCCCGAGAGATATGCCCCGGTGATGGAGCGCTCCGATGCTATGATATCGTCTAAGGTGCCCGCAGCTATGATCTCGCCGCCGTTCACGCCCGCATAGGGGCCTATATCGACTATATAGTCTGCTGCCCTGATGGTATCCTCATCATGCTCCACCACGATCAGGGTATTGCCAAGATCCCGCAGCCGCTTCAGGGTATCTATCAGTTTGTCATTGTCCCGCTGATGCAGCCCTATGGAGGGCTCATCGAGTATATACAGCACTCCCACCAGCGAGGAACCTATCTGTGTAGCCAGACGTATGCGCTGCGATTCGCCGCCCGATAGCGTGCCCGCAGAGCGCGAGAGGGTGAGATAGTCCAGACCCACGCTGTCCAAGAAACCCAGTCTTCCGCCGATCTCCTTGACGATGCGGTCGGCGATGAACTTCTCCCTTTCGGTGAGGGAGAGCTCCCTGAAGAAGACCTTGCACTCCTTGACGGACATATCCGTCACCTGAGATATGCTCTTCCCGCCTACGGTGACGCAGAGGATCTCTTTCCTGAGCCTTTTGCCGCCGCAGTCGGGGCAGGGCTCCTCGGACATATACTGCTCTATGTCGGCCTTGCTGTAGTCGCTGGAGGACTCCTTGTATCTGCGCTCCAGATTGTGTATCACGCCCTCGAAGGCCTGGGTATAGGTACCGCCGCCATAGGACGTGGTACGATGGAGCGTCAGCTTCATATCCCCCGTACCGTAGAGCAGCGCGTGCATCGCCTCATCCGACCATCGCTCCAGAGGCTCCTCCACGCTGTGACCGAAGTGAGCGGCGATGCCCTTGTAGTACATCATGGCGATGGAGCTGCTGTCGGTGGTAGACCAGCCCGACGCCTTGATGGCGCCCTCCGCCAGCGACAGGGAACGGTCGGGTATGATCAGGTCGGGATCTACCTTCTTGAACACGCCCAGGCCCGTACATGTAGGACACGCGCCGTAGGGAGCGTTGAAGGAGAACATCCTCGGTGTCAGCTCCTCCATGGATATCCCATGCTCGGGGCAGGCGTAGTTCTGCGAGAACAGCAGCTCCTCGCCGCCTGTGATGCTGCATATCACCGTACCGCCCGACAGCTTGGAGGCGGTCTCTATGCTGTCTGCGAGACGGGCGTTCATCTCTGCCTTTACCACCAGACGATCCACCACGATCTCTATATCATGCTTCTTGTTCTTGTCGAGCTTTATCTCCTCGGTCAGGTCGTAGATATTGCCGTCGGCACGTATACGTACGTATCCTGCGCGGCGGGCGTTGTCCATCTCCTTGGCGTGCTCGCCCTTGCGCCCCTTTACTATGGGAGCGAGGATCTGTATCTTCGTGCCCTGAGGGAGGGAGGTAATACTGTCTACGATCTGATCTACGGTCTGCTGGAGTATCTCACGCCCGCACACGGGACAGTGAGGTATACCTATACGGGCATACAGCAGGCGGAAGTAGTCGTATATCTCCGTCACCGTACCAACGGTGGAGCGGGGGTTCTTGGATGTGGTCTTCTGGTCTATGGATATGGCAGGAGACAGCCCCTCGATCAGGTCGCAGTCGGGCTTGTCCATCTGCCCCAAGAACATACGCGCGTATGAGGACAGGGACTCCACGTAGCGTCTCTGACCGTCGGCGTATATGGTGTCGAAGGCCAGGGACGACTTTCCCGACCCCGACAGCCCCGTCATCACGATCAGCTTGTCGCGGGGGAGATCCACATCTATATTCTTGAGGTTGTGCTCTCTGGCACCTCGTATTATTATCTTATCTATCGGCATAGTATCTACCTTTGGCCGTCAGCGAGCCTATCCCGTGCCCGGGAAGGCTGCGCGTGCTTGTCGTTCATGATAATCTGCGCATCGTAGGCGTAGCGGAGAGGTCTGCCTTGCCCGTGACGGGAAGGCGGCGCACCCGCTCGGATGCTCTGTCCATATGCGCGAGCCCTGCTTCCTCGAATATGTCCAGGGCTATGAGGAAGGTGCAGAAGTTCATATCCGTTGTCTTGGCGTACAGCGCGGTCACGGACTGGTCTGCATCGGTGAGGCTGCGGTACACGGCTGCGAGCACGTCCCTGCCCGGAGCTATGCGTGCGAGCTTGTCCTTTTCGGTGATCTCGCCTCTCCTGAAGCGGTGATATATGTCCTCCGCCGCGATCATCACGTTCTGTCCGATCCCTGCGCGGCGTATGTCCTCCACCCGCAGCTGCACCTTGGTGACGCCGTTCCAGGTATTGAGCGCGGGAGCCACCAGCATGTTCACATGATCCCCCGCCTTGTAGGGCAGCTCGTCGGTCTTGGTGCCGAACATCACCGCGTCATAGGTGCTGCCGCCCGCGCTGACGGAAAGCTTGGTATGCTTGCCGCCCGACATGGGGTATACCGCCTGTATCACCGCATCCCCTACCACGAAGGTGGGCGAGGGGTTGCCCTCCCCGAAGGGACCCAGCATATCCAGACCGCGCACGTTCTCTTCGGTGAGGTCGGCGGGAGAGATCAGTCCGCCTGTCTCTATGGTATAAGGCATGGGCTCCGTGACCACAGACGCGGCATATTCCTGAAGAGCCTTGTCGAAGGCCTCCGCCTTGTCATACCCAAGGGAGAAGCCGCCTGCTCCCGAATGTCCGCCGAACTTGGTAAGATGGCTGCCGCAGGCGGTGAGGGCGTCGAACACGTCCACCTTGCCGAAGGAGCGGGCAGAGCCACGGAGCTCGCCGCCCTCACTGTCAGCGGACATGAGGAACACAGGCTTGCCGTAGCGCTCCATCATACGGGCAGCGACTATGCCTATCACGCCGTGATGCCAGCCTATACCCGTGAAGAAGAGTATACGCTTGTCCAGCGCGTAGGGGTCTGATGCTATCTGAGCCACTATGTCGCGGGTGATCGTCTCTTCATACCCGCGCCTCTGGGTGTTGAGGTCGCATATGCGTTCAGCCAGCTCCTCCGACTCCCTCTCGTCCTCGGTCATCAGGAGCCTGAGCGCATCCATGGGGGATGCTATCCTGCCCGCCGCATTGATGCGGGGAGCCAGCACGAAGGCAGCGCTGGTGGAGGTATAGGGTGCCTTCAGTCCGGAATGCTCTATCAGCTTGGTGAGCCCTATGTTCTCGGTGTTCTCCAGCATCTTCAGTC
>JAFYEQ010000337.1 GCA_017544185.1 Oscillospiraceae bacterium | reverse complement strand
TTACCTTAACTATCGGAGGAATACTAATGGCGGAGATAGATAAAAGATTCGCGGTACTCATAGATGCGGACAATGTTTCCGAGAAATATATCAAAGCACTGCTCGATGAGATATCTAAGGACGGCATCATAACTTATAAGCGTATCTACGGCGACTGGACACGTCCCGGACTGTCATCATGGAAGAATGCTCTGCTGTCACACAGCATCACTCCCATGCAGCAGTACGGGTACACCACAGGAAAGAATTCCACAGATTCCGCGCTGATAATAGATGCGATGGATATACTCTATACAGGTAATGTGGACGGTTTCTGCATCGTATCCTCCGACAGCGATTTCACGCGACTGGCTGCAAGGCTCCGTGAATCCGGGATGTACGTGGTCGGCATGGGCGAGAAGAAGACCCCCAAGCCGTTCATAGCAGCTTGCAACAGGTTCGTGTATCTTGAGATACTCACATCTGAGCAGCAAAAGGCGGAGGTCCCCGAGAATGCTGATGGCATGGATATCAAGGCTGTACGCAAGGCCATAGGTGATATACTCGATGAGATCTCCGATGATGACGGATGGGCATCTCTGTCTGAGCTGGGAAATATACTGCTGAAGCGTTTCCCGTCCTTCGATGTGCGTAATTTCGGATTCAAGCAGCTCACACCGTTCATCAAATCACTGGGCAATTTCGAGGTCTATTCTGTCCCGGGCGCCAAGGGCAAGGGACGTGTATTGTATGTACGGAGGAAATGATGTATATTATAAAAAACGACGAGCTCACCGCTATGATAGATCATAATGGTGCGGAACTGGTATCTGTACGTGACAAAGATGGATATGAGCATATATGGACGGCGGAGGATGTATGGAAGAGACATGCGCCTGTACTGTTCCCGTTCGTATGCAATACCAAGTCGAAGAGCTATACCGTGAATGGTAAGGAGTATGCTCTTTCAAATCATGGCTTTGCCCGTGACAGTGTATACGAGGTCACCGACTACGGCGACAGCTTCGTGGAGATGACTTTGCGCTCTTCCGAGGAGACGCTGAAAAACTATCCCTATCGCTTCACTTTCGTCGTTCGGTATTCTCTGGAAGGGAATACCGTAAGATGCAGCTTCGGTGTGCGCTGTGACGATAAGGAGATGTATTTCTTCATTGGCGGACATCCGGGGTTCCTTGTTCCCTTTGCATCGGATAAGGACGGGGACTTTACCGACTATGATGTGGTATACGAACATGCCGAGACCATAGTGCAGCATCTTGACAGCGGCGATGTGACCGTAGCAGATGATACCGATACCGTGCCTCTCACACGCGAGCTTTTTAAGAACGATGTGTTCCTCAAGGGTGAGCCTTCCTCATCATGGGTGGCACTGCGTGACCGTAAAACAGGGAAATCCGTTAAGGTGCGCTACGATAAAGAAGGTACCATAGCAGTGTGGTCGCCGTATGATGACAGAGCGAACTTCGTATGTCTCGAACCTTGGGCTCAGACTCCGGTATACGACTGTGATACCGAGGAGCTGACGAAGATGCCTCACGCGAAGCATCTCACGAGGAACGGTGAGTATGAGTTCAAATTCGATATCGTGATAGGTTGAGGTATGTATGGATATATTCGTAACAGGCGTAGGTGGACAGTTAGGACATGATCTGGTGAATGAACTGGTTCGCAGGGGACACAATGTGACCGGCTCGGATATCGCGCCGGTATACAGTGGTATAGCTGATGGATCCGCGGTAACGACCGCACCATATGTGCAGCTGGATATAACGGATGAGCAGGCAGTAAAGCGGGTGATAGGGGAGATACGCCCCGATGCTGTGATACATCCTGCTGCATGGACAGCTGTAGATGCTGCCGAGGATGAGGAGAACCGTCCTAAAGTGGAAGCGATAAACCATCTTGGTACGAAGTATATCGCCGAAGCAGTACGTGAAGTCGGCGCAAAGATGATATACATATCTACCGACTATGTATTCGACGGTAAGGGTACTTCTCCCAGACAGCCCGATGATAAGAACTATGCTCCTCTCAATTACTATGGACTTACCAAGCTCGAAGCTGAGCAGGAGGTATCCTCCATACTTGACAGGTACTTCATCGTCCGTATCGCCTGGGCTTTTGGGCTCAACGGCAACAATTTCATCAAGACCATGATCAAAGTGGGTAAGACCCACGATACAGTGCGTGTGGTGAACGATCAGATCGGTACTCCCACGTATATGTACGATCTGGCGATACTCCTCAGTGATATGGCAGAGACGGAGAAGTACGGATACTATCATGCTACCAACGAAGGCGGGTATATCAGCTGGTATGACTTCTGTGTGGAGATATACCGTCAATACGGGCTGGATACCAATGTGATACCTGTTACCACCGAGGAATATGGCCTCAGTAAGGCTGCCCGTCCCGAGAACAGCAGGCTCGACAAGTCTAAGCTTACAGAGAATGGCTTTACGTCGCTGCCTGTATGGCAGGATGCTGTAGCAAGGTATCTCAAAGAAGCACAGTTGTGATCAGAGATCCTCTCCGAATGACAGCGGATGAAGTATGAAGACAGCCTTCCAGTCTGACAGGACTCATACAGATAACGTCTACAGAAAGACCAACGCCATAGTATCCCTGATGTGTATCAGATACTATGGCGTTTTTTAGGATAAGAACTGATCATGCGATAACAGTATACAGGGGTGTTTATGAACTATACGATCAAAGAAGAAAGATTGACCGCCGAGGAGTATATAGATTTTTTGAAGGAAACAGATCTTGGATCCCAGTATCCCAAAGAACGCTTCAAAGAGCGTATAGCTGTTCTGGTAAACAGCGTATCTATCAGTCTGGTGGCAAGAGATCAAAACGATAAGATCATCGGTGTGTGCTTTGGGATAACGGATCATGCGTACTGGCTCTTTATCACAGATCTGGGCGTGATACGTGAATGTGTCGGTAAAGGGATAGGTACGGCGTTGGTAAGAAAGCTGCATGAGATTGCGGGTGGCGAAAAGGATATCATTATGTATACCTGTGTGAATGAAAACGCTGTACCCTTCTATGAAAAGCTGGGAATGCGCAGACCAAACGATGTCATGGCCTACGATCACGCTGAATGGACGAGCTTTACGGTCACATAAGTATTATCGATCATATACAGTAAACATCCCCGAACGATCATCTGAACGTTCGGGGATATAAGTCGTATAGATCATCATGCCTGTTCGAGCTTTTGAGTGAATACCATCTCGGGGACAGGACGCGAGAAGTAATATCCCTGCAGATAGTCCACTTTCAGCTCACGGCACATCTCCACCTGAGAAGCGGTCTCTACGCCTTCTACAAGGATCTGGCGCTTCATCTGGCGGATCATGCGGATATTGTTCTCCAGTATGATATATCCGAGCTCGCTCTTTTCCGCTGCCCAAAGGATAGACTTGTCTATCTTTATCACATCAAGATCGAGGGACATGACAGCGTTCAGGTTAGAATAACCTGTACCATAGTCATCCATCGAGAAGCGATAACCAAAGGCCTTGAGGGCGGTTATCACACGTCCGAGAAGCTTGTAGTCGCTGGCCGCCACAGACTCCGTGATCTCAAAGTTGATGAACGACTTGTCTATACCGCTGTCTTCCACGATAGAGTTTATATGATCGGTGAATCCGGGCTCCATGCACTGTACCACGGACAGATTGACGTTGATGCAGTTGAGCTTGAGCCCGAACGGGCGCGACATATTCAAGAAGCGGCATACCGTGCGGAGCACGAAGTCGTCTATCTCGGCCACGATGCCCAGTTGCTCTGCTATGGGTATGAACTCATCAGGGAACACATCGCCCAGATCCGGGTCATGCATACGCACCAGTGCCTCGGCGCCGTGCATATTGCCGTTTATGTCATAGGTGGGCTGATAATGAACGGAGAAACTGCCGTTGGAAAGACCGTTCGTTACAGCCTTCTCCAGAGCCTTGCGGCGGAGCAGATAATCCAGATCCTCGTCTTTGTATACGAACTTGTCGCCTTCATGAGGAGGAGGGTTATCGAGCATGTAGCACGCATCGTTCACGTTCGCAAGACGCTCGGTCATATATGAGTACGTGATGGTCGCATTGTACAGCATCTTGCGCCCGGCCACATCAAAGGGTATATCGAAGCGTATGCGAAGCTTGCTGAGGACTTCTTCCACGTACTCAGGGGCAGGGTCTGGTACCACCAGTGCGAATGTGCTCGTATTGATGTTATATACGCGGTCCTTGTTGACCAGAGTATGCAGGAACCTGGATACATGTGTGAACACCGTATCAGCGTTGCCTGTGCCGACTATGCGTATGATATTCTCGGAGTTGGTGATATGTACGCCGAGTATGAGTATATTGTCGGAGTATACTCTGTATCCGAACAGATCGTTTCGGAAGGCCTTGCGGTTATAGCATTCAAGGTCCGAGTCGATCCACTCATCCTCGTCCTCTACGGCCATCATCATCCCGAGCACACCTATGGTCTCTGCGAGTATCTCCACCTTGATATTGATGAACAGGAACTGTATGAGCACTCCTGCCATGATCACAAGGAAAAAGTACACCAGTGCGATACGTTTCTTATAGGTCAGCGCTGACCATGAACGAAGCAGTACGATCATTGCTGCCCCGAAATAGAGCAGTATGACTATGACTACTATGTTCATGAGTTTGCCACGTCGGTAGGTCAGGTCATCGTCATAGTAGAACAAAAGATGCGTAAAGGGATTGGTGATGACCGGGAACTCAAGGAACACAGCAAAGGCGATATTTATCACATTATGTATCTTGCTCTTGCTAGTATAGAAATTGCACACTGACTGGACGTATATGAAAAACAGTATCCCTACCAGATCGTGCATCATGAAGAACAGTGTCCGCGATGCTTCGGATACCGAGAGCGCCACTGGCTCGGTAAACCGCAAAGGGTCAGCAAGCGCAGTGACGATATCGGACAATGCACACAGGATCAGTATCGCCGTGAGCAGGATAAAGTATTTGTTATGCTTTTTCTCTGTGCGCTTTTGTATCAATGTGAACAGGAGCAAAGTTATGCCCAGAGTGAAAGCAGATATCTGGAATCCCAGATGAAGCTGGTCAAAACCTATAATGATGTCCAACTCCCTTATCAGGCAGTTATATAGAAGGACGCTGTGCCGAAGGGATATACCACGGAGATCCTGTATACAGGGCCGTCGATAGTATCGTTCTTCAGAGCTACGGGAGGCAGGAGAGATACTTCTCTGCCTTCATCGTTGGAAAGGTTCACAGCGAAGAGACCATTATGAAGATTCATGAACTCAAGGTTGGCTGCCTCTGTCATCTCATCTACATCTGTGAGCTGCTCACCTGCGAAACGGGATGCAAATGCGATGAATGCCTGCTCAGCTGCATCTATAGCAGTAGTGCAGGAGAAACCGAGAGCCTTCATATCCTGCTTTGCACAGTAGGATACTCTTGCAGACGGGATCTTCTCGGGTGCCAGGGGTGTAAAGTCATCACCGATGAACCTGATAAGGTTCTTGAAGAGCAGTGATACGTATTCGGTACACATAGAGGAGTTCTCGTCATTGCCGAAGGAGTAGAGCTTAGCTATGAGCTCATCTACCTTGTTGCCTGTCTTGTCATCGAAATCTACATCGGTGAGAGAGTTCTCTGACTTGTATGCGGAGAGCGCATCTGCAAAGGAAGTATTGCTCATAGCACCGCTGTCCACGAGAGCCTGACCGAGAGCGAGATGAGCGTGTCCCTGCTTGCTCAGGAGCTCCTCTACCTGTCCTGCGGAAAGATAGCCCTTATCTACAGCGATATCGCCGAAACGCTTGTCTACGCGCTGCTGCTCACTGTGTACCTCATCTACCTGTGCTGCATCCATATATCCTGCGTTTATAGCCAGAACGCCCAGCTTCGCTCTTGTCTGCTTCGCAGCTGCCAGAGCAGCGGAGAGCTGAGAAGAAGTGACAAGACCCTTATTGAGCAGATAGTTACCAAATAATTGAGTAAACATATATATACCTTTCTGTGTCGTTAGTAGCGGATCACTTGCCGACTTTTCTTACCAGTGTTTCGAGCTGGGTATCGGAGATAGGCTTCTGAAGGAAGTCAAAGGCGCCTGCATTGATAGCTTCCTTGAGGTTCTCCTGTGTGCCGACAGAAGAAGCCATTACTACCTTAGCCTTCGGGTCATCAGCGAGTATGAGCTTGAGAGCTTCTACGCCCGACATCCTGGGCATAACTATGTCCATCAGTACAAGGTCGGGAGCATACTTGTTGTACATCTCGACTGCCTGTTCACCGTCGGCAGCCTCATACAGCTCGGTAACGCCGCAGTTCCTGAGCACATTTGTGATCTTCTTGCGTACAAACAGTGAGTCATCGCAGACAAGGATCTTGAGGTTTTCAACTGACATATCCATATCCCCTTTTCATAGTTTCATAGTAATATTATATTATGCGGAACACTAAAGATCGTAGATATAATGTGAAATATTTATTGCTAAAATAAATTTCCACGAAATAGCTCAAAAATATCGATTAGATCTGTAACTTATGCACAGATCAGAACAGACCTGAGATCATACCGTTCTCATCACAGTCGATCTTCTCAGCTGATGGCACCTTCGGGAGCCCGGGCATGATCATGATATCTCCCGTGTATGCTACGAGGAACCCTGCTCCGGCACTTATGCGCACATCGCGCACAGTGAGCGTGAAGTCCTTGGGTGCGCCGAGCTTGTTGGGATCGTCGCTGAGAGAATACTGGGTCTTGGCCATACATATCGGTGTGTCCGTAAAGCCCAGACGCTCGGCCTCAGCGATGCCCTTTTCAGCCTGAGCCGTGAATACCACAGCTCCTGCACGGTATATGCTCTTTGCGATGGCGGCTATCTTCTCTCTGATGGGGGAAGCTGTATCATAGGCATAATGCAGATCGGATGGCTTATCCGCGATAGTCTGTACTACCTTGAGCGCCAGATCCTTTCCACCTTCGCCGCCCTTTGCGAACACCTCTGTCAGCGATACAGGCACCTGCATCTCATCACAGAAGCTGCGTACTGCCGCGATCTCTGCGTCGGTATCCGTTCCGAAGCGGTTTATAGCCACTACCGCAGGTACGCCGAAGCTTCGTATGTTCTCTATATGAGTGCGAAGATTAGCAAGACCTTCCTTAAGTGCCTCTACGTTTTCCTGCTGGAGCTCGCTCTTTGCCACACCGCCGTTGTACTTCAGTGCTCTGATCGTAGCGACTATCACAGCACAGTCAGGAGATATACCGCCCAGACGGCATTTGATATCACAGAATTTCTCTGCGCCCAGGTCTGCGCCGAAGCCCGCCTCAGTCACCACATAGTCAGCCAGCTTCAGTGCCAGTTTTGTAGCACGCAGCGAATTGCATCCGTGAGCTATATTTGCGAAGGGGCCGCCATGCATGAGCACGGGACCATTCTCAAGGGTCTGCACCAGATTGGGCTTGAGAGCGTCCCGCAGAAGTGCAGTCATCGCTCCCTGTGCCTTAAGGTCGGAAGCGTATATGGGCTCACCGTCTATATCATATGCAACGAGTATACTGCCGAGACGCTTCTTGAGATCTGCAAGATCTGCTGACAAGCAGAGTATCGCCATCACTTCGCTGGCTACGGTGATGCGGAAATGATCCTCTCTGGGAACACCGTTCACCTTGCCGCCAAGCCCTATGACAGCATTGCGCAGCGCCCTGTCGTTCATATCAAGGCATCTGTCTATCATGATGCGGCGTGCATCTATACGCAGTGTATTTCCCTGCTGTATATGATTGTCCAGCATCGCACAGAGCAGATTGTTGGCAGCTGTTATGGCGTGCATATCTCCAGTGAAGTGGAGGTTGATATCCTCCATGGGTACGACCTGAGAGTATCCTCCGCCGGCTGCTCCGCCCTTTATGCCGAAGACAGGACCAAGTGACGGCTCACGGAGAGCCAGTACACATTTCTTCCCTATCTTCGCCATAGCTTGAGACAGTCCCACGGAAACAGTGGTCTTGCCTTCGCCTGCGGGAGTAGGATTTATCGCTGTGACGAGTATCAGTTTTCCGTCAGGATCGTTCGCTGTGCGTTTGATGAGAGCCTCTGAGATCTTAGCTTTGTAGTGTCCGTAGGGCTCGAGGTCATCAGCAGATATACCGAGCTTTGCTGCTATATCGGTTATCGGCTCCATCTTAGCATTAACGGCGATCTCAATATCACTGAGCATAGTTTCACCTCTGGTAAGTCACTTTATAGGTAAGGGGCAAGCTGCCGGCATCATTCCTTTATGAATACCGACGGATCCCCTTCGTAAGCATTGTCGGTCCATTCCAGCTTATCGTTGGTATCGGCCATATGGAGCCTTCCGCTGACGGAACGTTCCTCGGTGACCGTTCCGCCCAGATCCTCTTCGCTGAACGTTAGCACCTGGAAGTTACCGTTGTCATACACAAGGTCGCCTGTACTGTCTTCATATGTGGCATCGATCATCCAGCAGGCCGACTCGAAAGCACTGGAGCCCCAGTTGCACTGGATCTTGTATTTGTCTCCTTCCTTGGAGATGGTCATATATCCTCTTCCGGCGATCTCCTCATAGAAGTTGCCGAGATACTTATCGCCATCGACTACAGGTTTGAGTATGACATCATCTGTACGGTCCCAGAGATCCACGCCTCCGTTGCCTGCATCGAACTGCATGACCTTGGAGGAGCCGTCATTGAGAAATGTGTACTTGATCTCGCCGTCAAACGTGTTGAGTGCATAATACCACAGTGTAGTATCTTCGATATCTTCACTGTGTTCTCCTACGATGCCGCTGTCGGTCTCGGTGAAGTTCTGATCATAGGCAGTCCATAGAGCGCTGTCCTTGATCTCGATATATGTACCGTCCACCTGGCTCTTATATACGCCTTTTATAGCGTTTATATCGAAGGCAGGCTTATCATCGTCCACAAGCAGTTCTTCATCATCGGGTATCGGTGTTTCCTCAGCTTCTGTATCAGCGACCTTCTCGGTCTCCTGCACCTCGGCTGCGGAAGAAGTTTCTTCTTTCTTCTCTTCTGTGGCCGATGCGGTAGTATCAACGGGAGCGGTGATCGTCTCCGCAGTAGTCTGCGACGTCTGGGTCGTTACATTACTGCCCGACGGTGTAGTGCCGCCGCATCCGCACAGCAGCAGAACGGCGAGAGCGGTGATGAGCTTTTTGCTCATGCTTTTTCTCATGATCTTTTTCTTCCTATCCTTTTGTCTTTATCTCTATCTGCATGTATCTAGCGAGTATCATCTGTCGGCAAGAGCGCATCTTACTTCTTCCACGTCTTCAGACAGTGTCATACCGTACCACTTATCGTGAGTAGGTATCACCTTTACGGAGATATCGCCCGAGCGTATGAGCTCGTCTACGGCTATGGGCAGGGGATACTCGGAGGAGGCTATGCTGCCGTCTGCAGATACTCTCTCGATGAACGCTCTGAACCTGTCCTCGAACAGACCCATGATGGACGGATCGAAGCCCCACATGTTCATGGATACGAGCTTCTCGCCGTCAAGAGCTATCCTTCCGTTTTCGCCGTCTCCTGTGATGATGCCGTTCTCCAGACCGACATGATAGGTCTCGTGTACGGCGGAGAGCATGCCTTCCTCAGACTCGCATATACCTCTTGTGACCGTACCGTTGCGGCTTATGGTGTTGCACAGCTTGAAGCCTGCCATGCACTGCTCCTTTGCAGAACGTTCGCCGCTGAAGAAGGCATACAGATCCTTATATGCTGTCTCTCCGTAGAAGTCATCTGCGTTTATGATGACGAACGGATCGTTTATGAGCTCCTTTGCTGCGAGCACTGCGTGTACTGTGCCCCATGGCTTAGTCCTGTCGCCTGCATCGAAGCCGTCGGGTATATCGTTGATATCCTGGAAGCAGTATTCGGTATGAAGATGCTCACCGATCCTGTCTCCTACCATAGCCTTGAACTTGTCTTCTATGTCGCGCCTGATGACGAACACTGCGCGGTCAAAGCCGGCCTTGGCAGCATCTATGGCAGAGAGCTCCATGAGCGTCTCGCCGTTCTTGCCTATCTGAGCAAGCTGCTTTATGCCCCCGTGGAACCTGGTACCCAGTCCGGCAGCAAGTATCAGAAGTGTCATTCCCTTTTCCCCTTTATCATATCTTTACAGGTCGAACTCTTCGAGCACGCTCAGATCCTCGATATATGCTGTCTCAGATGCGAGCTGCTTTTCAGCCTGTTTCTTATATTTATCTATCCCCATCGTAGCCTTGTTCACAGCACAAAGAGTGCCGGCGCCTGCTACACATCCGCCGGGGCACCCCATGCCCTCCAGCAGATATCCATCGTATTTATGAGCCTTTGCCATCTGGCGCAGCTTACGGCATTCCGCAAGTCCCTGAGCCGAGGCAGTCTTGACCTCACGCGTGGGATCTATACGCCGTATCTCCTCGGCCACCGCACCTGCAACGCCGCCGCTGACAGCAAATCCTCGTCCCGCACCTGTGCCCTGATCCAGAGGAACGGCCTCATCATCTGGTATATCGTCTATATTTACTTCCTTCGCATAGAACATCCCCATAAGCTCTTCGAAGGTGAGCACGAAGTCCACATAGCTGCGGACGGAGACACGGCTCGCTTCCAGCTTCTTGGCTGAGCAGGGGCCTATGAACGCTATAAGGCAGTCCGGGTCCTTTTTCTTTTCAAGTCTTGCAGTGAGCACCATAGGCGTGAGAGCCATGGATATATTATCAGCAAGCTCCGGGAAGAGCCTTTTTGCCATGGACGACCAGGCGGGACAGCACGACGTAGCCATGAAATCCAGCTTGTCGGGCACTTCCTCTAAGAACATACGTGCTTCCTCGACTGTACACAGATCGGCACCAACAGCTACCTCTGCCACGCTGTCAAAGCCCAGTCTGCGCATGGCGGGGGTCAGCTTCTCGGGCCCTAGCTTGCCGAACTGCCCGTAGAACGCGGGAGCCACTATTGCCACGACACGCTTGCCCGTCTTTATGGCGTGTATCAGCTGGAATATCTGTCCCTTTTCTGCTATGGCACCGAAGGGACAGTTCACCAGGCACATACCACAGGATACGCATTTTTCGTAGTCTATCTTTGCACGTCCGTGCTCATCGCTGCCTATGGCGTTCATGCCGCAGGCGCGTTCACAGGGACGCTCTACCTTGAGTACGGCGCCGTAGGGACATACGTCCTTGCAGCGTCCGCATTTGATACATTTCTCCTGATCTATGCGGGACTTGCCGTGACGGATGCTGATGGCACCCTTGGGGCAGACCTCCTTGCACGGGTT
>JAFYEQ010000336.1 GCA_017544185.1 Oscillospiraceae bacterium | reverse complement strand
TGGCAGAGGTCAAGGCCGATGACTGGGTAGCTGCGGCTGAGTACGTGAACGATGCTGCCAACGAAGCAGGCAATCAGTACATATACGTTACGGGCGGCGTCATACACAATGCCCAGAACTACTATGACTATACTGAGTATATGCTGCTCAGTGAGGGCGGCAAGCTCACCGTCGATGAGGACGGAGAGGAGCTGACCCCCGTACCCGAGGTGAAGGCCGAGGATATAGGCGTTAAGGCGATAGATGACTATACTCTGGTATATACTCTTGATCAGCCCTGCCCCTTCTTCCTGAGCTGCCTGTCATACTCGGCGTATATGCCCGTCAACAGGGCGTTCATCAATGAGTCCGGGGAGATGTTCGGCAGGAGCAAGGAAAACATACTCTACAACGGAGCCTTCAGGCTCAGCGAGTTCATCCCCCAGGAGAAGAGGACCCTTGTCAAGAACGAGACCTACTGGGACAAGGACAACGTACATATCGACGAGATCCACGCAAAGTTCCGCAAGGATCCGCTGGAACTCACTCCCCAGATGTTCCTGTCGGGGGATATGGATCAGATACTCATAAGCGTGGAGGCTATGGACACATGGCTCTCCGATCCCGAGGCTGCATCTCAGGTACACAGTATGCGCCCCGATATAGCCTACAGCTACTTCTACGGCTTCAATTTCACGCCCCAGTTCGACACAAAGTACGAGCCCGATAACTGGGCAAAGGCAGTAGTCAACGAGGACTTCCGCAAGTCAATAATGTACTCGCTGGACCGCAGGGCACTGGCTGAGGTATACGAGCCCTACAACCCTGAGATACTCCTTCAGGACACCATCACTCCCGAGACCTTCCTGACCGTGGGCGGCAGGGACTATACCGACCTTGCTCCCTTCGATCAGATCAACTCCCGCGACCCCTACGATCCCGAGCTTGCCCGCAGCTACAGGGACAAGGCCCGTGCCGCTCTCGATGCGGAGGGCGTGACCTTCCCCATCAAGGTCCTGCTCCCCTACAATCCTGCCATCATCAACTGGGTGGATGAGTGCAAGGAGGCCAAGAAGCAGCTCGATGAAACGCTCGGTACGGACTACGTGGACGTTATCGTGGAGCGCGGTCCCGACACGGGCTTCCTGTCGGCGGTACGCCGCAGCGGAAAGTACGCTCTGCTCCTGTGCAACTACGGTGCGGACTTCGCAGATCCCGCCACCTACGCCGAGCCCTTCACGGAAGGCAACTCCTACAGCTTCTGGGACAAGTGGGAGGATCCTGAGATAAAGGCACTGTTCGCAGAGTATAAGGATCTGATAGACAAGGCCAGCAGCACCTACGACGATACTCAGAAGAGATACGACCTCTACGCACAGGCTGAAGCGCTCCTGATAGATCACGCCATAGTATGCCCCAGCCGCGTGAGCAACGGCGACGGCTATATAGCCGATCGTCTGAGCCAGTTCGACGGGCAGTTCGCGCCCTATGGTCTGGCACGCTCCCGCTACAAGGGCATGGTGATCCATGAGAAGTCCATGAGCATGGATGAGTTCAATGAGGCTTATCAGAAGTGGGAGGGCGAGCGTCTGGCGATGACGAAGTGATAGACTTCACGCCATACCCTTAACTATGACGACAGACCGTGACGAACGTCACGGTCTGTCTTTTCTGTACGGACGGGGGATCTTGTCGGAGATGAAGGTCTCCAGATGGGCGACGAAGCGGCCGAAGGCCATATCGTCGAAGGCGCTGTCGGAGCATACGATCTCGAACTCGGTGTCGTCGTAGTAGTTATACCAGCCTGTCTCATGAAAGCCGTTTCGCAGGTAGAAGCGCTTCCTGCGGCGTCGTATGTCGCTGTCGGGTGCGGCACTGTCGGGAGCCTCATGCTCTGCGATGACCTGATATCCACTGTAGCTGTCTATCAGCTGTCTGAGGGCTTCACCGCCTATGCCCGAAGAGCGCATATCGCGCCGTACTGCGAAGTAGGCCAGATAGCATATCCGCTCAAAGATCCTTACCGCAAGGAAGCCCACGGGCTCCCCGTCTGCATATATACCGATGATATCGGCGCCCGTGGAGCGCATATCATACAGCGATGTACGCTCGTTGTCGGGTATGGCCTCGGTATTGATCCGCTCCATTATATCCATATCCTCCGCCGACACGGAGGTGCGGAGCTTTATATCCATATGCTGTTCGCTCCTTTCGATAACGAAACGGCGCACAGCTCTCCTTGGGAGCGTGTGCGCCATCGTGCTTATGCTGTAACGATCAGAACTGCTCGTCAAATACCTTGAAGGCATTGTCCGTAG
>JAFYEQ010000335.1 GCA_017544185.1 Oscillospiraceae bacterium | reverse complement strand
TCTCTGCGTTCTCAGCAGGGCTGCCGCCTGCCAGATCCTCCTTGGAGCAGCGCTCGAAGCCGAACTGCTCGGGCTCTATCTCATAGGTCCTGTACCAGCCGTTCTGATACTCACATACCGTAGTGGAGGAGGAGAGGGAGATCTCATCCAGCTTGTCGTTGCCGTATACCACCATACCTGTCTTGGAGCCCAGCTTGCACAGCACCTGTGCCACGGGCTCCACCAGTGAGCGGTCGTATACGCCCAGCAGATGATGCTTGGGCGAGGAGGGATTGGTGAGAGGCCCAAGGATATTGAACACGGTCCTGATGCCCAGGTCGCGGCGGATGGGACCGACGTACTTCATGGAAGTGTGATACTTCTGTGCGAAGAAGAAGCAGAAGCCTGCCTTCTCCAGCAGCTCGCGGCACTTCTCGGGCTCAAGGCTGATATTCACGCCCAGCGCTTCCAGACAGTCGGCGGTGCCGCACATGGAGGACGCTGCCCTGTTGCCGTGCTTTGCTACCTTGATGCCGCCGGCTGCAGTCACGAATGCGGAGGTGGTGGATATATTGAAGCTGTGTGCATTGTCGCCGCCTGTGCCCACGATCTCCAGCAGATCCATATCGCTCTCGAACTGTATCGCAGCGTCACGCATAGCAGCCGCGCAGCCGGTGATCTCGTCTATGGTCTCAGCCTTGGTGCTCTTGGTGGACAGCGCTGCTAAGAACGCAGCGTTCTGTGTGGGCGTGGTCTCGCCCCTCATGATCTCCGCCATCACGGCATATGCCTCTTCGTAGCTCAGATCCTGCTTGTCTACTATCTTTACTATAGCTTCCTTGATCATCTCGTTATCCTCCCGTTGATAAAGTTGTCCAGCATTTTTTTGCCGTCAGGCGTCATTATGGATTCGGGGTGGAACTGCACCCCGTATATAGGATAGTCCTTATGCTGTACCGCCATGATCTCTCCGTCCTCTGCTACTGCCGTTACCTCCAAACAGTCGGGGAGATCGTCTGCAGCCAGCGAATGATATCGTGCCACGGGGATCTTCTCATCCAGCCCGTCGAACAGCGGGGACTTCCCCGTCACGGTGATCACCGACTGCTTGCCGTGCATGAGCCTGCGGGCGTAGGTGATCCTTGCACCGTAGGCGTAGCATATGGCCTGATGTCCCAGGCATACACCCAGAGTGGGGATATCCTTGCATACCGTCTTTGCAGACTCCGTGATGATGCCCGCATCCTCGGGCCTGCCGGGGCCGGGGGATATTATTATCCGCGAGGGAGCCAGCTCCCTGATCTGATCTGTGGTCATCTCGTCGTTGCGTATCACCTTGATATCGGGGTCCAGCTCACCCACCAGCTGATACAGGTTATACGAGAAGCTGTCGTAATTGTCTATGAGAAGTATCATGCGTCCGCCTCCTCTGCTGCCCTCAGCGCAGACATCACTGCTGCGATCTTGTTTATGGTCTCCTGATATTCCTTCTCGGGAACGGAGTCGGCAACTATGCCTGCGCCGCTGCGGGCGAACACCTTGCCGTTCTTCTTGTAGGCTATGCGTATAGCGATACAGGTATCCATATTCCCCGTAAAGTCGATGTACCCTATGGCACCGCCGTATATACCGCGCTTGTTCTGCTCCAGATCTGCGATCAGCTGACATGCGCGTATCTTGGGAGCTCCCGAAAGAGTGCCTGCGGGGAGCACGGCCCTTATCGCATCAAGAGCGTCCCTGCCCTCGGAGATCTCGCCTCTTACGGTGGAGCCTATGTGCATCACATGGGAGAAGCGCTCTATACTATGGAGCTTCTCCACCTCCACGGTGCCGAACCTGCTGACCCTGCCCAGGTCGTTTCGTCCCAGGTCTACCAGCATATTATGCTCTGCCAGCTCCTTCTCGTCTGCCAGCAGCTCCTCCTCCAGACGTCTGTCCTTCTCGGGAGTAGCCCCTCTCGGACGGGTGCCTGCCAGCGGGAAGGTGTGGAGCACGCCGTCCTTCAGCTTCACCAGCGTCTCGGGGGATGCTCCCGCGATCTCCACGTCCGTACCGGAGAAGTAGAACATATACGGCGACGGGTTGATAGTCCTGAGTATACGGTATGTATCAAACAGGCTGCCCTCGAAGTCGGCGCTCATCCTGTTGGAAAGGACTATCTGGAATATATCCCCTTCTATGATATGCTTCTTGGCTCTGGTGACCATATCGCAGTACTGCTCACGGTCGAAGAGCGCTGTAGGCTCGGTGAGCATATGGCCTGCGGGCTCACTGCATTCCTTGCCGTTGCGAAGGAGATCCGCCATGGCCTTCAGCTCCTCCTTAGCCCTCTCGTAGCCCTCCTTGCCGTCGGCTATTCGCATATTCACGATCAGCACGATCTTCTGCTTCATGCTGTCGAAGGCGATCACCTTGTCGAAGAGCATCAGGTCTACGTCCTTGAACTCCTCTGTGTCGGGTACATCGGTGGTGAGGGTCTTCTCGCTGTATGCCAGATAGTCATAGGAGAAGTATCCTGTGAGACCGCCCGTGAAGGGAGGGAGATAGGGGATCTTCGGGCTCTTGTACTGCGCCAGCACCTCACGGATCTGTATATTGGGGTCCTCTGTGGTCATGGTCTTGTCGCCCACCGTGATCTGTTCGCCGCAGGCGGTGATCAGCAGCTTCGGATCATACCCCAGGAACGTGTACCGTCCCCACTTCTCGTTGCCCAGTACCGATTCGAGCATGAAGCAGTGCTCGGATACGTTCTTGAGCTTGCGCATCGCCCCGATGAGCGTGCATATGTCGGACAGGATCTCGCAGCTGACGGGCACTACGTCGTAGTCGCCCTCTGCATATCCCAGTATCTCATCGTAGCTTGGCCTGATCTGCATAATGTACCTCCCGAAGTCATGGATAACAAAAAACGTCCTCGATGGGCTACTTACCCATCAAGGACGAATAACTTACATTATCCGCGGTGCCACCTTGATCCACGGTATCTCCGTGTACTCAGCAGGGTACTGACATACCCCCGACAACTAACGTATGCCCACACGTCGCAGAATACTCTGCCACCAAATGATGACATTTGACTGCGCCCTCAGCGGTCCATTTGCTGACTTGTTTTTCACCCAACTCTCAGCGGCGTGGGCTCTCTGTAGAAGCATCATCAGCGTTATCTCCGCGTCAACGGTTTTATTGTCGACTATTCTATCATAAGATCCGGGCTTTGTCAATAGCCCCTGCATGATTTCGGCACTTCGCACAAAAACGATCGTATCGTCCTATCACAATTGTCGACCATGCATATATCAGTTAGGAATTACGGGACGCCGTGTAGGGGCGCACCTACGCGTGCGCCCATTGCTCGATATGTAAGGATCCGGAGGCCGACACGCAGCTCCCCGCAAGGGGAGAAAGTGCACCTACAGAACCAACGGCTTATTTATGCGTTCCAATGGGGCGGACACGAGGGATCCGTAGGAGACCCATTGGCCCTCTACAGGATCGCCGATCCTTGTTCCTGGCAACTGCGTCAGCAGTTGCATCTCTCGTCCCTTGTCCCTTGTCCCTTTATCAGAGATACTTTATGAGCTCGTCCCTGACGCCGTCCATGCGTGCGTCGGCGATGCCGAAGTCCTTGCCGCGATAGTTCCATGCGGCACGGCCTATGTCGTATTTCTCGAATACCTTGTTGATCACCTTGAACCACTTGAGCGCCTCCTCGGGAGCCACCACGTCTATGACGCCGTACTCGCCGCAGTAGAGCCCTGTGCC
>JAFYEQ010000334.1 GCA_017544185.1 Oscillospiraceae bacterium | reverse complement strand
TGGGTCCCGACGGCGAGCCCGATGTGGCGGAGATATTCAAGTCCGTTAAGGGCGCCAAGATAGCGTATATACAGCGTTCGAGAGGGTACTCCCTCCGTCCGTCCCTGACCATAGCACAGATAGCCGAGATCGTGAAGGCCGTCAAGGGCTCCGACCCGGAGTGTATCGTCATGGTGGACAACTGCTACGGCGAGTTCGTCGAGAGACTGGAGCCGCCCGCAGTGGGAGCCGATATCATAGTCGGCTCTCTCATCAAGAACGCAGGTGGCGGTATAGCTCCCACAGGCGGGTATATCGCGGGCAGACGCGACCTCATCGAGAAATGCAGCTACCGTCTGACCTGTCCCGGCGTGGGACGTGAGGCGGGATGCTCGCTGGATACCAACCGTGCCCTGTATCAGGGACTGTTCATGGCTCCCGAGGTAGTTGCGAGCGCCATGAAGACCGCTGTGTTCACAGCGCATATCATGACACTGCTGGGCTTTGAGACATACCCGAAGCCCGAGGAGCCGAGAGGCGATATCATCACTACCGTCCTCCTCAAGGACCCCGATGGCCTCACGGCATTCTGCCGCGGCATACAGAACGGATCCCCCATCGACAGCTTCGTCTCCCCGGAGCCATGGGATATGCCGGGCTACGAGTCGCAGGTCATCATGGCAGCAGGTGCCTTCAACAACGGCGCATCTATCGAACTGTCCGCCGATGGACCTCTGCGTGAGCCCTACGCTGCATATGTGCAGGGCGGTCTGACGTATACCACAGGGCGTATGGGGATACTCTGCGCACTGCAGGAGATGTACGAGAAGGGCTGCATCAAGGCATTCTAAAGCCGCGGCCTGTCTGTTCCCTATTATTGCTATGAAGATATTAGACGCATTTATCGCATATTTCAAAAAGCTGGACAAGCTGCTCCTGCTGTTCTCGGTAGCCCTGTCGGCGTTCAGCGTGGTGCTGCTCCATTCCATCGTGGTAAACGGAGTGTCCACCATCGTGCTCACGTCGTCACTGTACCGCAATCAGGCTATCATCACGGCAGCCTCGATCGCGGTGGCACTGATCATATGCGCCATAGACTACCACAGCGTGATAAAGCTATGGGTGCTGTACGCCCCCCTTGCTATACTACTGTCGCTGCTGGTGTTCACGGATCTTGGTATCGAGGTGGCGGATGACCGCGCATGGATAGATCTGAAGATCATCACGCTGCAGCCCTCGGAGCTGCTGAAGATCACCTTCATCACCACCTTTGCACTGCATCTGTCCAAGGTGGGGGACAAGATCAACGAGATCGGCCATGTGCTGCTGCTCGCGCTCCACGCTGCTTTGCCTGCCGCGATCGTGCTGGCACAGGGCGACGACGGTACAGCGTGCGTGTTCATTATGATATTCGTCATCATGATGTACGCCGCGGGAATATCCTGGTTCTATATCATACCCTGTGTGATAGCCCTCCCTGCGGGGATATGGTTCGTATGGGAGCATGTGATGAAGGACTTCCAGAAGATGCGCTTTCTGGTGCTCACTGATGACGAACTGGACCCTCTTGGGGTAGGCTATCATCAGCGCGTCAGCAAGCTGGCGCTGGGCTCTGGACAGGTATTCGGTAAGGGGCTCCACGCCTCGGACTACGTCAAGGTGCCCGAGGCCGCCAACGACTTTATATTCACCTATGTGGGGCAGTGCTTCGGCTTCGTGGGATGCATCGCTGTAATGGCCGTACTACTGTTCATTGCGGTGAAGATACTGGTGGCGTCCCGTGTGGCAAGAGACCCCTTGGGCAAGCTGATATGTACCGGCGTGTTCGCCATGATCGTGACACACTGTATACTGAATCTCGGCATGGTGTTCGGTATGCTGCCAGTCATAGGTGTGCCTCTGCCGTATCTGTCACAGGGCGGCACATCGGTACTGTCGGTGTATATAGGCATAGGGCTCGTGATGAGCACCACCTCCCACAGTGAGAAGAAGTACCGCATGTTCTACGATCCCGACAAGAAAAACTGACATCCTGCAAGGCGTCTGTGTGGATCGCAGGAACGCTCTGTGTGAGGTGCATGACATGGGTGATGCGCTCTGTCATGGGATGTGTTGACCTTTTAAAGTTACGCTCGGATGATGCGTCCGAGCGTTCTTCTATAGCTATTATACCATATCACGCTTTATATGTCAAGCGAAAGTTTCATATCACAGATACATTTGCGGATATGCATAAATGAAGGTTACATATCTGTGTAATATACACATTTCCCGAAAATTATCACATATCTATCATTGACATACTGCATACCATCTGATATAATGAAGACAATATTAATGGGATATTATCAAGCAGATACTAAAGTGTATCGTTATCGTATGTATGGGGATCGCACACGAAGTGTGCCGCGGATATGGAGTCGTTATGGGTCTGTTTATCTTTTTAGCGGTGGTAGTGATCATCGTCCTGATGGCACTGCTCAGATCGAAGACGAAGAGGATAGAGGAACAGGACGAGGAGATAGAGCGTCTCCTCGGTGACCTGGCATACTATCACAACAAGTACGGCGACATCAAGACGAGCTCTTCTGTACCTCGGACGGAAGTGCATACGGAGCGTCCTGCCGCCCAAGAGCCGCAAACTGCATCTGCCCCTGCAGCTGCCGCACCTACGCCGCAGCCCGCACCACAGATGCAGCCGACGCAGCCCGCACCACAGGTGCAGTCTGGGCAGCTCACGCAGTCAACGCAGCCTATGCAGCCTGCACCACCGCCGATGTACCCCGGAGTACAGCCGCCTCGTCCCATGCAGAGCAATGTCCCCACCTATGGGCAGAACTACGGTGCACCGTCCTATGCGTCCCGTCCCGAGCCGCAGGCAGCTCCCGGGCAGCCATGGCAGCAAGATCAGCCGGATAACTCTTGGCAGCCTTGGCAGCCGGAGCAGCCATGGCAGCAAGAGCAGTCGTCACAGTCTTCAGCTCCGCCTCAGTCTCAGTACAGCGGGCAGATACCTTCCTATGTTCGTCCTACCCAAGCTCCCAAGCCCGAGAAGCGCATAGCCC
>JAFYEQ010000333.1 GCA_017544185.1 Oscillospiraceae bacterium | reverse complement strand
ATCCCCCGTGATCGCGCTGACCAAGAACGATCTGAAGTCTGCCACGTTCATACCCGAGATATACTCCGATATATGTCCCGTAATAGTATGCGATTATACCGATCCGGATAGCCTGTCACCGTTCAAGGATCTGATCTGCGGCAAGGTATGCGCGTTCACCGGCAATACAGGTGTGGGAAAATCCACACTGCTCAATCATATCTCTCCCGAGCTGGACGTGGAGACCTCTGCCATAAGCCGCAAGCTGGGCAGAGGACGTCATACTACCAGAGTATCAAGACTGTACCGGGTATACGACGGTCATATAGCCGACACTCCCGGCTTTGCGACCTTTGACTTCACTCAGTACGCCGATATCACAGCGCCTGAACTGGCGGGATGCTTCTGCGAGTTCGGTGATCACATCAGCGACTGCAGGTTCGCAGACTGCAGTCATACCAAGGAGCGCGACTGCGGCGTTATAGACGCAGTGAACAAAGGGCTCATATCACGTTCTCGTCATGAGAGCTATGTCAAGATGTACGATATAGCCAAGTCCATAAAGTCATGGCAGAGGAAAAATACATAGATCTTTATCATATAGCGCTTTATGATCGTGCATAGTGACGAAATTTCAAAATATACTTGACAGAACGGATGCGAAGTAGTATAATGTTACAGTAAAAATAAAGCAGAGCATACGTTCTCACCGTGTCATATGCTATGAACACGGTCAATACTTTGAGAGCCTTACGGGCTTTCTTTGTATGAGCGAAGCTTTGTCTTCGCTTTTATTTTTTATGATGGGGGTGCTCACTATAGCCAGCAAGGATAGCAAAGAGCTTCAGATCAATGAGGAGATCCGTGATAAGGAACTGAGAGTTATCGACAGCGACGGTTCACAGCTCGGTCTCATGTCCGCAAGAGATGCACAGAGGATAGCTAATGAGAAAGATCTCGATCTTGTAAAGATCGCACCTCAGGCTACACCGCCCGTGTGCAAGATCATGGACTACGGTAAATATTGTTTTGAACAAGCCAAGCGTGAAAAGGAAGCCCGCAAGAACCAGAAGATCGTTGAGATCAAGGAGATACGCATGTTCTCCACTATCGACACTCACGACTTCGAGACAAAGGCAGCACAGGCTGTCAAGTTCCTCAAGGGCGGAGACAAGATAAAGGTCTCGGTCCGTTTCCGCAGACGTGCTATTGCCCATCCTCAGCTCGGTGAGGAGCTTCTCGAAAAATTCAGAGACGCATGTGCTGAATTCGGGGCCGTGGAAAAGCCTGCCAAGATGGAAGGCAGAGCTTTGGTGATGTTCATATCGCCCAAGTCCGCTAAGTCCTGAGCTGTTTTACAGGATAAATATAAGGAGGATATACCATGCCTAAGCAGAAGACACATTCCGGTGCGAAGAAGCGTTTCAAGCTGACCAAGAACGGTCTTGTGAAGTATCAGAAGACCAACAAGCGTCACAGACTGACCCAGAAGGATCACAAGCGCAAGAGGATCGCTCGCAACATGGGCCTTGCAAGTCCCGCAAATGCGGCTACGCTCAGAGAGCTCATGCCGTACAAATGATCACACATAGACTAGTATAATTCGGAGGTATAGATATGGCTCGTGTTAAGGGCGCACTCGCTACTCGCAAGAGAAGAAACAAGACACTCAAGCTCGCCAAGGGCTACTGGGGTGCCAGATCCAAGCACTTCAAGATGGCTAAAGAAGCCGTAATGAAGTCCGGTAACTACGCTTACGTCGGCAGAAGGCTCAAGAAGAGAGACTTCAGAAAGCTTTGGATCACAAGGATCTCTGCTGCCTGCAAGATCAACGGCATGAACTATTCCACATTTATGAATGGTCTTAAGAAAGCCGGCATCACCCTCAACAGGAAGATGCTCTCTGAGATCGCCATCAACGATGCTGCGGGCTTCACAGCACTTACCGAAAAGGCAAAGGCTGCTCTTTGATCGTACATACACCGTTCGCCGCGATGCGGCACGGTTCAGGGCTGTCCGTAGGTCATCCTTTTGGACAGCCCTGTCTTTATACAAGAGGTGTCCGATATGTATACTGATCGTATCACATCACCTGACAATGAGAGGATAAAGCTTTATAAACGGCTCTATCTCGACAAACGATACAGACGCAAGGAAGGACTGTTCGTCCTGGAGGGCGCAAGGCTGGTCGCTGATGCGGCAGGGAGCATGGATCTTCATTCGGTATTCTTTACCGAGGATGCTGCAAAGACTTACAGCGATGCATACGACCTGCTGTCAGCTCATTCCCGTGTTTCCATCATCACCGATGAGATAGCGGATATCATCTCGGGGACCGAGAACAGCCAGGGCGTATACGCTATAGTCAAGAGCCCCGTTGAGGAGCCTATTTCCGATATGGTCAGGGATGCCAAAAGAGTCATCGTGCTCGACAGCATCCAGGATCCGGGCAATATGGGAACTATGCTCCGCACCGCCGATGCGTGCGGTATCGATCTGGTGATACTCTGCACCTGCACGGATGAGCTATCGCCAAAGGTCGTTCGCTCTGCCATGGGCAGCATCATGCGAGTGGCTCTGTGCCACGCATCCTTTGAGCAGGCAGTGGCCGAGCTCAAGGCTGTCGGTCATACGGTATACGCCGCTGTGATAGATGACGGCGCAGCCCTCGGGAGCTTCAGGTTCGCCGAGAGATCGGCGGTCATCATCGGCAATGAAGGCAACGGCATACCCCCGGAGCACGTGAAGCTGGCGGATATGCCCATCACTATAAAAATGCACGGTACCATCGATTCTCTCAATGCTGCCATGGCAGCGGGCATCATAATGTGGGAGTTGAGCAGATATGAATAAAACGCCTTCCATCCTATACAGAACTTGGGCGGTCATGGTATTCGGACCGGGCGACCGCAGGCTCAGTGAGCTGTCAGAGCGTTATCCAGATCCCGCTAAGCTATACATGGCTCTGGGACAGGACGACAGAGAGCGCTCCTATCTGCATCCGAGGCTGGTCAGTGCCATAGACTCTACCACTCTTGAAAATGCTCATCAGCTGCTGGTATACTGTCAGCAGCACGGCATAGGTGTGGTTTCCATAGATGACAGGGCCTATCCCGCAAGACTGCGGAATATATACGGTCCGCCGCAGATACTGTTCTACATCGGATCTCTCCATGGTATGGATCAGCATCAAAGCGTGGGTATCGTTGGTACCCGCGACCCGTCTGAGTACAGCAGTCAGGCTGCCGGCATACTCTCCTCAGATCTGGCAAAGAATGGTGTAGACATTATCAGCGGATGTGCGGAGGGCATAGATATCACCTCTCAGCTCGCATGTGCTCATGCGGGCGGAAGGACTTATGCCGTGATGGGGTGCGGTGTGGACGTGGAATACCCACGGGCCAATGCACGTTACCGTCAGATCATAGCAGATAACGGGGCGATAATATCCGAGTTCCTGCCGGGTACTACACCGTATCCCAAGAACTTCCCGCAGCGTAACCGT
>JAFYEQ010000332.1 GCA_017544185.1 Oscillospiraceae bacterium | reverse complement strand
CGAGAAACTTCCCCAACCGTGAGGGCTCCAAGATCCAGAACGGCCAGATCTCTTCAGTGGCGCTGATGGATGCGCGTTCCATAGCTGCAACGGCTGTAAATAAAGGATATCTTACTCCCGCTACGGATCTGGACTACGAGTTCACCGGACCCACATATTTCTTTGACCGTAACATTTATGATAACCGCGTTTATAACGGCTGGGGCAACCCGAAGCCGGAGACTGAGATCCAGTTCGGCCCGAATATCAAGGACTGGCCGGAAATGATCCCGCTTACGAAGGATCTGCTGCTGAAGATGGCTTCAGTTATCACAGATCCCGTTACCACAACCGACGAGCTTATCCCCTCTGGCGAGACCTCATCCTTCAGGTCAAATCCCATCGGACTTGCGGAGTTCACGCTGTCTCGTAAGGATCCCGAATATGTGGGCCGCGCAAAGGCCGTACAGGCTCAGGAGGCCTACCGTAAGGACATCAGCAACAAGGCTGATGAGATGATAGATACCGCCCGCAAGATGGGCGTGCCCATCATCGTGCTCTCGGGACGCCCCTATCATCTGGATCCCGAGATCAACCACGGTATACACAAGCTGATAACGTCCCTTGGCATGGCTGTCATAACAGAAGACAGCATATGCGACAGGGCAGCCTCCCCGGATCTGCATGTATTCAACCAGTGGACCTATCACTCAAGGCTCTACCGTGCCGCTGAGTACGTCACTACCCAGGACGACATGGAGCTGGTGCAGCTGGTATCCTTCGGATGCGGCATAGACGCGATCACCACCGATGAGGTGCGCTCCATACTCGAAGCCCACGACAAGTTCTACACCCAGCTGAAGATCGACGAGATCAGCAATCTGGGCGCGGTAAAGATACGTCTGCGCTCTCTGGAAGCGGCGATCAAGGGCAAGCATAACTGATACACTATTCTGCTTCCGATATCGTTTCGCATAGCAATAAAGAGATGAACTGCCCAAGCAATTACCAGGGACAAGGGACAAGAGACAAGGGACAAGAGCTGCGACTGCTGTCGCAGTCGCCGTGAATGTGTATCTATCGCCACATCCCAAATGGGGTGCTGCTGCCCCTATACCCTCACATCTATCCATGATCCAGATCAGGACAGGAAAAGTCCGATAATTACATTCCCCCGATGAGACTGCATCGCAGCCCCATCGGGGGATCTTCATGATAAGCTGTCGGGCTCGATGTGATGACATCGGCTGCCGATCATCTTCATATATGTACATCTATGGGAGCGAGGGGCAGGCCGTTGGAGCCGTATATACACACCTCGGCATAGTTCGTCCACTTGTAGCGTACCGCCGTGGGATGTGGAACGTCAGCGCACGTTACAGTGATACGGCCGGGCTCCAACACAGCCTCGGCGGTATGGTACACGCCGTCCTCACCTGAGATCTCAAAGCCGTCTATATCGCCTCGGATGTCCCATCCGGAAGCGTTCTCGATACAGAGAACGATACTTCCGCCCTTACGGTAGCAGGAGGTACACATAGGAGATGTGGCCTGCTCACGGGTCAGCCTTCCGTAGATCATATACAGGGCCTGCATGGCAAGACGGGCGCCTACCTGTGTCTTGTCCACGGGATGGATATTGTTGAACTCACCGCAGTCGAGAGCCACTGCCATGCCCGTGCCGCGTACGAAGCGGTATACGTCTTCCTGTGCCTTGCGGATCACGCACCAGTTCTTAAGATCCGGGTCGGCTGTCCAGCGGTGCATGGGGAGCTGTACGAATATGAAGGGAATATCGTCGTTCCAGAGCCTGCGCCAGCTGTCTATCAGGAGCGTGAACAGCTTCCGATACATGGCAGGCTTGTGGTCGTCGCTCTCCCCCTGATAGTATATCGTTCCCCGTACAGAGTATGGTGCTATACGACAGAGCATGGTCCGGTACAGACCGCCGGGACGGAAGGGAGACTTTGGTCCCATGGGCTCGGGATATCTGGCAGGGCCTGCATAGGCTTGCGCGTCCTCCCAGGAGCCGTCTGGATGCTCGGCGTAGAACTCCGCGATCTTGGGCTCCCATTTTGCTACGTACTCGTTATATTCCCTGAGCTCATCGCAGTACTGCTCAAAGGTCTTGCCCTCCATGGCTGCGTCGTACTCGTCATTATAGGAGCGAAGCTCGTCGTCATGGGCCAGCTGCTCCCTGTCCACCCAGTTGGATGCTGAGGTGCCGCCCCAGTTGCAGCCGATGATGCCAATGGTAACATCCAGATCCTGTGCCAGCCGCTTGCCAAAATAATAGCCTACCGCCGACCAGTTGCGAGAGGACATCTCATCAGGCAGCATCCAGCCGCCGTTTCGCTCGTCGATGTAGAAGAACTCGTCCATATACGGCAGCTTCTTGGTATAGTAGAAGCGGACATCCTTGCACAGGGCCTGCAGCTCCTCCTTGCCGTGGACCTCGTTCTGAAGCTCCAGCTCCATATTGGACTGACCTCCTGCGATCCACACCTCACCCACCATGATATCCCTGAAGGTGAGGGTCTCCTCACCGTCGGAGATCGTCATCTCATAGGGGCCGCCATAGCTGTCCACGGGCGGCAGCACACATTTGAATGTGTTGTCCGTACATACTACAGTGTCGCTCATCCCACAGAAGGACACAGTGACGATACGTCCGCTGTATGTATGCCCCCATACGGCCACAGGCTTGCCCATCTGGATCACCATGTGATCGGTGAATATCGCTGCTGCTCTCAATGCGCTCATATACGTCTCCTTGTCGTCATCATATACAGATCGGTCATGGTATTTTCAGTCATTATCACATAAATACACGCTTGACAAACGCTCATATTTATGTTACACTTATATACACGTGGTAGTGTAACATCAAGTCGGCTGGTCATGTCCCAGCCTCTTAGCTGCCTTCCTGATGCATATAAGGCTAAGGGGGAACACGTAGAGATCGGCGCATACCCAAGCGGTCTGATCCGAGAAGCATATCGCCGTGAACCCGTAGAGGGGCACGAAGGCGAAGGCCACGACTATGCGGGCGATCATCTCGATCACGCCCGAGAATATGGCCAGCCCCGAATAGCCCAGTCCCTGCACGCTCATACGGCTTATATTCAGCATCGCTATGGCCCAGCCGAATATTCCCAGACAGAAGAGATACTTCCCCGATGCATCCAGTATCGCCGTATTCTCCGGTATATCCTCTATGAACAGCGTGGACAGTACACGCCCGAAGCGCATGAGTATCAGGCCGAACACCGTACCTATCGCCATACCCGATATAAGTCCCTTTATCATGCCCTCTTTTGCACGCTTGACGTTGCCGGCACCCAGGTTCTGGCTGCAGAACACGGACACGCCCGTTGCCAGCGCATCGAAGGGCGACATGGAAAGCTGCTTGATCCTGCTCCCTGCAGTGAAGGCAGATATGTACACGTCTCCCAGACTGTTGTTGGCGGTCTGCATCACCATAGTACCTATAGCGGTGATGCTGTACTGCAGTCCCATAGGTACGCTCATGACCAGATGTCTTACGATATCCTCACGGGTCAGCACCATATCCTCTTTGGTCAGGCGTATCACAGGCTGGTGCCGCCTGATATATACAAAGCACAGCACCGCACTGGTCCCCTGTGACATGACAGTGGCTGCGGCAGCTCCCGCCACGCCCCTGTCCAGTACCACTATGAACAGCAGATCCAGTATGATATTGAGCACGGTGGACACCGCCAGGAATATGAACGGCGTGCGGCTGTCTCCGATGGCACGCATCATGGATGACAGGAAGTTATAGAATATGGTGAAGGGTATCCCCAGGAATATGATGAACAGATAGGTATGCGCCGAGCCGTATATATTATCCGGGATGTGCAGCATGCGGACGATGCCGCCGCATAGTATACATACCGTCACGGTGATGACCACGGATGCGACTACCGCCATCACAGCGGCATTGAATATGGATCTTCTCATCCTGTCGGGACGATCGGCACCGAAGAATGTGGCGAAGGGTATTCCGAAACCTGCGCATATCCCTATACAAAACCCCAGTACGAGGAACTGCACGCTGGAAGTGGCGCCCACTCCCGCCAGAGCCATAGGGCCTAAAAAGCGCCCCACTATGGCGGCATCCATCATATTGTATGTCTGCTGGAGCAGGTTGCCGAGCAGCAAGGGCACGGCGAATGACCATATCAGCCTCAGCGGGTCGCCTGATGTCATGTTCTTCATATCTATGTCCTTTTGCGCGATGCGCCGATCATACCGACCGCCGCATGCTCATTATCTTCTTTCCTTGGAGTAGTCCACAAAGGATATGTCCATATCCACGGTGCCCTCTATGCCGTCGACATGCCCGTCGGAGGCGTACTGCCATACCGTGAACATATACGGGAAGCTGGGACGGTCGCGGTACTCGGCAAGCCACATATCAAAGCCTGCAAGGGTGTCCAGGTCGTACTTGAACATGCCCTGTATCTTTGAGAGATACACCATGGGGATATACCCGTGCTCAGCCATACTGTTGCAGAAGAGAGCTGCCATACGATCCAGATCCTCGACGCTTATATCATCCGTGCGGGCATCCTCTCCGCCGATCGTCTCCCAGTCGAAGACCACGGGATATTTGATAT
>JAFYEQ010000331.1 GCA_017544185.1 Oscillospiraceae bacterium | reverse complement strand
TGCCGTGAAGCTGACATCGCAGGACTTCGCCTGTGAGACCAGCTCTTTGGTCTCGTCTCTGTCGTAGGATATCTCGTGTATGTACGTGCGGTGGGTGCTCCAGAAGGTATCATACGCCCTGTCCATATCGTCGAAGCTGAATATTTGACGCTGCTTTGACCATCGCCTGTTATAGCTGTCCACCAGCATCTTTCCGAGGAAAGGCAGATAGCTGTCCTTCGGGAGAGAGCCCAGATCCAGCCACCTCATAGGCGTATGCTCCGGCTCTTCGCCGTTTAGCGCCTTCAGGAAGGTCTCCGCAAAGTACAGCAGCGACTTTCCGTCGCCGCCCAGATGATGCATACAAAATAACATCGAGAAGCCGTCCGCGGTAAGCCCCATGCAGAACGCCCTCAGCAGCTCACCGTCCTCCAGCCTGAAGCGACGTCTCTCTTCGCGGTAGATGATATCCTCCTGTGTCTTATCGGTAAAGCTCAGGCTCTGAGCAGATCTTCCCTGCTCATACCACGCCCTGCCGTCCTCACCGATGACGATATGCATCCCCAGTATCTCATGGGAGCGCACTGCTCTGTCAAAGGCATCGCGTATCTGCTCCTCGGACGCACGACCGCTCACGTCTATGCGTATGGCTATCATCATCCCCACATCGAACAGATCCTGACGCTCCGTAGTCAGATATACCATCAGATCCTCGCTCCCGCCGCATCACAGATACTTGCGTATCCCTGCGATCCACTGGCTCATAACGATCCTGTGGGGCATGAGCCTGCCGTAGATGTGGCAGAACTTAGCGTAAGCGCCGCACACCGACAGCTCCCTGCCAGCCTTGGCATCCCGCAGTGCCTGACGCACTACCCGCTTTGCGGACAGCATCCCGGGGAAATGTATCTTCTTCCCGTTATGCTCCTTGGAGCGCAGCATATCCGTGTCCACCCATCCGGGACATACCGCCGTACAGGTGATGCCCGTGCCCCGCAGCTCCTCGCCCAGCGCCCGTGAGTAGTACCGCAGGAACACCTTTGATGCGGAGTACAGGCTCAGGTACGGCACAGGCTGGAAGGACGACGCCGAGGATATGTTAAGTATCACGCCCTTTTTCATATAGGGTATGCAGATATGGCACAGCAGCGCTGCAGCACGGCAGTTCACGTCCGTGAAGGCGCATATATCCTCCGTCGTCAGTGCGTCATACCCCTTGAAGCAGGCATAGCCCGCATTGTTCACCAGAGCCCTGATCACAGGCTCCTCCGCTTTGATCTTTCTCTCTATCGTGGCTATGCCCTCATGGGTGCCTATGTCCGCGGGTATGCATACGATCTTGCTGCCAAAGCGCTTTTTGAGCCCCTCCAGCTTTTCTGCGTTCCTGCCCACGCACCATATCTCATCCACGCCGCTGTTGTACAGCTGCCGCACGAACTCCTGACCGAGGCCGCCTGCGGCTCCTGTGATAAGTACGATATCCATATCAGTATGCTCCTCCTTGCTCATCCGGTGTTTTCCTAAGCTCTATAACGAACGCTGTTCCCATTGCCAGCGTTACCATTGACAGCACCGCTCCCACGAACACCCTTACGTCGGGCTCTTCGAGCACCTTGGTAGGATCGGAGCCGTCCACCATGAATGTCATGATATAGCCCTCGGGCAGCGGCGAGTAGTTACGGCCTTCGTAGTACTTTATGCGGTAGCTTTTCCCTCTGCACTCATACTCAACGTAGGGAAGGTATTTGTCCTTTCCGGAGCCCCTGCCGTGCGGGTATCTCTCGTTTCCGGTGACTACGGCCGTGACTGCAACGGGATCCCTGCAGAATATCTCCCACGACCCGATATACCCCACGAAGCTGAAAAGGAGCAGCCCCGCTATCACGAACGATATTACAGCACCCTTGATCATCTGTCTTCTTGTGAGCGTCATGTCATCGCCTCCCTGCACGAAAAGTCCCCGTCACGTTCCGACTGATACTATTCTTGACCTAAACTATGGATATATGCAGAGACATGGGGCCAGTAGCCTCATCTCTTGTCCCTTGCCCCTTGTCCCTTGTCCTATTACTGCAGAACGATATCAGGATCGAAATAGTATAAGGATCATAAGATCATATCAAATACTATTATACAACAGCGGCGGACGCTTTTCAAGCATCCGCCGCAGATCCTAATGTGATCCTAATGATCTTTTAATAAACGCCTGCATCAGGGACGTTCATCTTCGATGCATCACTGATTGAGCCTGAAGTGTACGGGTATGCCGTTGCGGTACTCGGGAGCCACTTCTCCCTGTATGAGAGGCAGGAAATACCCGAGAGCATCCATAGTGATGTCGGAGCCGTCCGCAGTGATCCAGGTGTCGGGCAGGAACCGCTCCTTGTTGGCTGCATCCTCTGCCGCAGTGGATATGACCTCCACACGGTAGGGCTCGTTGGATATCCTCCTAAAGCCCATCATCCTTCCGCTGTCGCCTGCCATAGCAGCGTCTACCGCAGCCTTGCCCACCATCTCCGCTTCGCTCAGATCCGTCGCCGAAGCGATATGTGATGAGCAGCGCTGCATAACGTTCAGCTCTATGGAACGCACCTTGCAGCCGAAGCGCTGGACGCAGCATCTCTCCAGATACTTTGCCACGCCCGAGTTGTCGGTATGGCCGAAGGCGTCGGCACCTGTCTTGACGTATTCCCTGTCTGTGGGTATGATGCCCTCGCTGACCGCCACGATCACCGCACGGTATCTCTTCATCATCCCCTCCACATCCGACAGGAACTTCTCTATGGAGAAGCCGTCCTTGTGTCCCTCGGGGACATATATCAGATGAGGCGCGGGCTCACCATTGGCACGGAGCACGCAGGACGAAGCAGTGAGCCATCCCGCGTTGCGTCCCATGATCTCTACTATGGTTATGGACTGTATAGAGTATACCCTGCTGTCGCGTATGATCTCCTGAAGTGTAGTAGCCACGTACTTTGCCGCCGAACCGAAGCCGGGGGTATGGTCGGTGCCGGGCAGGTCGTTGTCTATGGTCTTGGGTATGCCTATGACCTTGATGTCCTTGCCCACAGCCCTGATGTATCTGTCCAGCTTCATGACAGTATCCATACTGTCGTTGCCGCCGATGTAGAAGAACGCACCAATGTCATGCTTCTCCAGAGTATTGATGATGTTCATATACTCCGTCTCGGTAACGCTGTCGTTAGGATCGTAGGTGCGCAGCTTGTAACGGCACGACCCCAGCACCGTGGAGGGAGTGCGCTTTAGGAGCTCCAGATCGTGATCCGTGGTGAGTATGTTCACCAACGGCACCAGCTCATCGTTGATCATGCCCTCGATGCCGTTTATGGAACCGAACACCTGACCTATCTCGGGGTAGTCCCCCGCTCTTTCGAATACACCCGCCAGCGATGCGTTTATCGCAGACGTAGGTCCGCCCGATTGTGCCACTGCTATGTTCATGATAACACGTCCTTATCAGTTTATGTGATCTGCCGTATGACAGACGCTCTCATTCGTCCTTCTCCGCTGTTCTTTCGTAAAAGCCGACTATATCTGCCAGCAGATCCGTATCATGCTGGAAATACAGCTCCTTGTCTATGGTGCCCTGTGGGTCGCTCTCCTGATAGTCTATCGCCGCATCCGTCAGGAAGTAAGTATAGTGCTCATTATGCCGCGGACGATCCATCAGACGGAACTCACAT